>SLFT01000351.1 GCA_007124105.1 Candidatus Hydrogenedentota bacterium
GAATTGTTCCCCTTCCCACGGACGCGCGTCATACGACTGGACCATGCAGAAAACAGCCTCACCATCAATGTCTGTTCGCCCATCAGGCGTATCGGCCGACAACGTTTCAAGAAAGCGAAACCCCTTCTTGAAACGTTCGCTTGCCCACGGGTAATTATTCCAGTGCGACAACACATCCATCATCATAATGCGTACTCTCCTTGTTCACAAACATACCGTAAACCACGCCACCCATGCAAGAGCAAGGAAAAAGTTCCGGCTGATCGCCCCCGCGTTTATACGCTCCTTGAACCGATTGGCGTCGCTACATACATCCCTTCATGATGGTAAGAGCCGAGAGCAGGGGATGTCTACTCTTCCTCTTCTTCTTCCGTTTCCAGCTGATCATCAAAAGTAGTTTCGATGTGTTCGGGCACGACGCCGGGTGCGTCGGGCGCGGGCGTGGGGAAGAACAACTCCAGTTGCTGCAAGCGTATAAAATTGTATCGTTTCAGCAGGCGCATGGTCTGAAGTGTCTGGGATGGCGCGTAATTGTTCTGCGCGGAAATGAGCCGCAGCATATCGGCGAGCAAGGTTGGAAACTCGATAATATGGTCAATGCCCGCTTTTTGGAGCAGCCGTACCGCTTGGGTACGGCCCTGTGGCGATGCGGCGAATTCGGACACGACGAGCACGATCTTGTAGTCCGCGGAGTTAAACACCGTGTCAGCAATGGCGCGGGTCTGTTCCGAGGCAACCCGCGTAAAGACCGGATTCGCTTCGATGACGGAGGCGTACATACGGTCGGCGTGCCAGGCGCGCACCTCGACCACGGCCCGTTGAATGGACTGGACATCGCCCGGACGCAACAAACACTCGGCGGGGTCGCCCGGCGCTGCGGGTTTAGGCTGTTCGACAAACAACAGCGAGCCTGCGGTATCCACATTGCGCAACGCTTCATCAAACTGCCAGTGGGGCAACACATAAAAAAGATTCAGTTCGAAAAATTCACGAACAAGCTGCATGTTGAGATCGCTCACCGGCTTCCCTTTCCATCGCTGTCCGACGGAATCGCTTCACCGTCGGCCAGCTGTTGGCCCGCGGGATGGTCTGGCGCCAACGCCAACAGTTCTCGGCCAATTTCCCGCGCTTGCTCATCATGGCCCAGGGCGCGCAGACACATCCCTTTCATGTTCAGTATATCGGGAAACGAAAAATGCTCCTGATACGCGGCGTAATGGGCGTCCCGCTCCGCTTTTTCCAATGCGGCTTCAAAGTCCGCAAGGGCCGCGCTGTAGTTCTCCTGGTAGAAGTATACACAACCGCGCAAGTAGTGTCCGGCAGGCTGTTCAGGGTTGGCGTCAATGGATTGGTCCATGAGCTCCACCGCCTTGCTGTAGTTTGCCATGGCTACTTCGGGCATGTCGCACTTGTCCGCGGCGCGGGCCAACAACAACCGCGCATCGAAATGGGCATACCCCTGCTCGAGCGCGTGTTGCGCCAGTCCAACTACCGTACCCCATTGCTCTTTTGCGGCGGCGCACCGCGCCAGTCCCATGATGGCGCGTGGATCGTCGGACTTCACTTGCAGCGCATTCGAAAAAGCGTTGCGCGCCTCCTCCACCTTGTCCAACAGCAGCAAGGCGTAGCCAGTATCCACCAGCAGTGGCGCGACGGTGGGCATAAGTTTTGTTGCCGCGCGCAATTCCGTCAATGCCTCTTGAGGTCGGCATAAGCGCAGATAGCATTTGCCCAGCTGATGGCGCGCACTGTGCAATTGCGTGTCCAATTCGAGGGCGCGCTTGAACCGGCTCACGGCCAGTTGAACATCGCCTTTCATGGCAGCGGTCAGGCCTTCTTCATAGTAACTGTGGGCTGTTTCACCGCCGAATAACATACGCGTCTCCTATGTAATAAGACATAGTCATATCAGTACGCCCGCAACGCGTCAAACGCCGCGCGCGCCTGGTCTTCGGTAATATCGGCGCGTCGCGCCACCACGCCTAAGCGTTCAGGCACAATAAACGTCAATGTGCCCGCGCGCGCTTTCTTGTCTTTTTTCATGGCCGCCAATGCAGCGTCCACGGGAATCGCGGGCCATTTCGTCGGCAGACCGTACGCTTCGATACAGGCATGTTGTCGTTCTGTAAACGCGTTGTCCACCACGCCCAGGTTCCGCGCAAGAACGCCCGCGGCGATCATGCCCAGGGCCACGGCCTCGCCATGCAGAAACAACGCGTAGTTGCTGACCGTTTCCAGCGCATGGCCAAAGGTGTGACCATAGTTCAGGATGGCGCGTCTGCCGTGTTCATGTTCGTCTTCCACCACCACCTCGGACTTAATCTCGCACGAGCGGGCAATGGGATATTCCAGCGCGTCAAGGTCGCCCGCAACAATAGCGGACGCGTGGGTTTCCATATACGCGAACAACTCGGCGTCGGCAATGACGCCGTGTTTGATAATCTCGGCACAACCCGCGCGCAACTCGCGCGCCGGCAGGGTGCGCAACAGTTCCATGTCAATAATAACGCCCAGCGGCTGATGAAACGCGCCAATGGCGTTCTTGCCCAGGGCATGGTCCACAGCCGTCTTCCCTCCTACGCTTGAATCCACTTGCGCCACCACCGTGGTCGGAACCTGTACATAAGGGATGCCGCGCATAAAACAGGCGGCGGCAAATCCGGCTACATCGCCCACAACGCCGCCGCCAAGGGCCACCAGGGCGCTCGCGCGGTCAAGGCCACCCGCAAGCATGGCGCCGCATATTTCCTCGATGCGCGCCAGTTGCTTGCTCGATTCTCCCGCGGGCATGACATGGTCAACACAGCGGTAACCCACATTCTCAATGACGGCGCGAACGCGCTCCGCGTACAGCGGCGCTACGGTTGTATCCGTAACCAGGCCGATGGCGCCGCGTATCCCTGCCGCGCGAAGGCAGTCGCCCACGAGCGGCAGGATATCCCGGCCAATATGAATGTCATAACGCCGGTCGCCAAGAGGAACATGTATCTTTTGCGCCATTCGTGGGCATCTCCCTGGGTCAGTGTTTAATTTTGACTGTACGTCCTGTCAACGCGGCCTTCTCAGCGGCCAGGATGACTTCCAGCGACTTCATCCCTTCATACCCGCTGCAGAAGGGTTTCTCTTCGCCCTTGACGGCGCGGCAGAACGCGCCGCCCACGTCCAGCCCCCAGCCGCCCGCGGTATTGGTCGGCGGCGGCGGCAATTCAAAGGTAATCTGGCATTCCGGATTGACCAGATACGCTACCAGCGGCCTGTCGGGGAACAGACAAATCTGGAGCGTACCGTTTGTGCAGTGGAACACCGTGTAATTCGCTTCGGCCCCTTTTACGGTCCACGATGCCGCCAGCGTACCCACCGTACCGTCGGTAAACTTCAAGGCGGAGACAAAATTGTCTTCTACTGTGGAGCGCGTTTTTTCGAGACGCTCGGAAAACGCCCCCACTTCGGCCACTTCTTTGCCCGTGAGATAACGCAACAGGTCTGCTTTGTGAACGCCCAAATCCGCCATGGCGCCGAAGCGCGCTTCCTTCTTCTTGAAGAACCACTTGCCCGTGGGGCTCCAGTATTCTGGACCCGCATGACCGAACATGGCGGTAATATGCAGTACCTTGCCCATGATCCCGCTGTCCATCACTTCTTTCGCTTTTACGTGGGCCGGGAACAGACGCTGGCTCTGATTGACCAGCAACAGTCGGTCCGCCTTTTCGGCGGCGTCCAGCATTTTTTTGGCTTCGGCGAGACTCGCCGCCATGGGCTTTTCAACAAGCACATTGCAGCCGGCTTTCAATACGGCAATGGAAACAGACGCGTGCAGGTGATTGGGCAGACATACAGAAACCGCCTCCACGTCCGCCTTCTTAAGCATTTCCTTATAGTCCGAAAAGACCTGCGCGTCCGGCGCCAGCCTGTCGGCCAGCGCGACCGCCTTGCTTTTCACCGCGTCGCAGACCGCGACCAGTTCGGCGTCGGGACTGCACACATAATCCGGCCCATGCAAATGCTCGGCAATCGCGCCGCAACCAATAATGCCAACACGTACTTTCCTGCTCATAACAACCTTCCTTGTTTTTTAACTATCTACCAATAAAGCTCAAAAGTGAACTGGGTGGGTGAAGCGAAACCCACCGGGACAACTACTTTGCAGTCCGACACGCCAACGCGTGAACACCATACAACATTTCTTGTTTGTGAACCCGGCTTTCGCCGGCCTACGGTTCTATCCCCAAGCCTGTGATATGCCATAGCCGCAACAAAACCATACATATTCCACTCAATTGTAGAAGGAACATGCGTTACAACGCAAGCCAAAGCGGTCTACAGGCGCTATTCCCCCATTGCCTTGATGACCAGTCGTTTGCGGCGCAGGCCGTCAAATTCGGCGTAATACACCTGCTGCCACGGCCCCAGGTCAAGGCGGCCCTCTGTGATGGGCACAATCACCTCGTGGTGAACGATCATGCTTTTCAGGTGGGCGTCGCCGTTTGTCTCGCCCGTGCCATGATGCCGGTAGTCGTCCCTGTACGGGGCAAGTTCCTCGAGCCAGTCGTCAATGTCCTGGATGAGCCCGCTCTCCGCATCGTTTACATAGACGCCCGCGGTAATGTGCATGGCGCTCACCAGCACCATGCCCTCGCGGATGCCGCTCTTGCGCACCACCGCCTCCACTTCGGAGGTGATGTTAATGTATTCTCGTTTCTTGCGCGTGTTGAATTCCATGTACTCCGTTGCAAATTTCATTGTGGATTCCTTTCTCCTTGAAATAGACAGGTATCATCGTTTCCCATAGTGTACAAAAACATCGCAGGCGTTGCTGCTTAATGCGTCCGGGGCTGCCCGCCCGCGAGCGCTTCGGGCAACAGCGCGATGGACGTTTGCAGCGGATAGGCGCAGGTGCATCCGGAACTTGACTCGGGAACCATCAGGATGCCGCCCGCCGGGATTATGTTAAGCCAGCAACCGGGACGATTTACTTCAGTAAGCGGTATGCCTTCAGTGGTGTCTACATCGGTTGGATACATGCGCGGTACGCCGCCGCGTCCGAACAGATAATGGGTAGAACCGGTCAGGCCGCCACAACCGTGGCCGCCGCGATAGGCGATGTAGTCCTTTTGCTCGCCTGTTTCCAGGCAAAACGCATAGGGTCGCGCATAAATGGTGTTTGTCGCAAGTACCGGATGCTGCCATTGTTCGCCGTGAGAGCCTTCCAGGGGCGACAAGTCGGTGCCGCGTATGTTCAGCCCCGGGAACTTCGTTTGCCAACGGTCTTCGCCGGAAGCCATGTCAAAGGCGACCAAATCGTAGTACAGGCGGTCCCCCTCGTTGTAGGAGCCCGACGCAATCAACAGGCCGTCCCGCCCGTTCAAATAGGCGATATGCTCGAAGGGAAGCGACACCGCTCGTTCCCAGGCGACGGCGCCGCTCGCGGCGTCCAACGCCACCAGAAACGCGTCTTCGCCAAGAAACTCATCTATCCGGATGCGTCCGTTTGTATTGTCCAGGGCCACAGCGTTTCGGCTCTCCATCAGGTATACCCGCCCTTCATCCACTGTGATCATGGCGTTCAAGACGCGTCCGTTCTGGTAAAGCCATTTGGTGTCGCCCGTGGCGCGGTCAACGGCAAAGAGATATTCACTCATGATCACCGGCCTGTAATCGCCTTCAAGTACGCTCACCATGGCCTTGCTCATGGTGTCGAAAGACGCGCCCTGGGCCTGACCGCTGCCCACGAGCAACGCGCCCACGCTGTTCAAGTAGCCCCAGTCCCGAGGCGCGTCGTCCGGTTGCGGCGCCTTCATGACGCGTTCTCTATTGCCGCTGGCGACATCCACCACCCAGCACTCGTCCTGGCGCGCAATATACAGCCGGTCATCGGAAAGCAATTGGTGGCCGCTGTCCTTCATGGAACCGATGCGCCGAGAGTCCGGCACATCAAGTTCCCACAAGGGAAAGCCGTTGTACCCGTCCACGGTAACGACCTTGTTGTTGGCGGTAATGAACAGGCGTCCCTTTTGGAACAACGCGGACATGGGCCGGTGATGTCTGTCCACCATCTCACGCGGTCCTGGATCGCCAAACCATTGCGCCGTGACAGGACCGCGCAGTTCGTCGCCGCTGTAGGCCGTGTGCGACGCGTCCGCGTATAGCTGCGTCCATTCGCCCGCGCCCGGAACAGCGCCGCGTTCAAACACCAACCAGTCCCCCGAATCATGGAAGCCATCGCCGTCGTTGGTCGCATAACGGCGCAATTGCTCGCGCGCGGTTTGTTGCAGATAGGCCCGCCCGCCATAGGGACGGAGCGCCCGGTAAATATCTGTCACATCCCAGGAAAGCGTCCCCTGTTCGGGATCGTCCACGGAAACAATCAGGTTGGCCATATACGTGGTAAAGGGTAATTGACTGTCGCCAAGGTGATGCATAACAATGCGCGTCCCGTACAACCCCGTATCAGCAAGGAATGCGCGCGCGGCGTCAACCTTTTCCGCGTCCTGTTCAAGGCCGATCACATGCAAATCGCTGTTCCTGGCCAGTTCATAGGCAAGCCTACCCTCGCCCGCTCCAAGCGCCAGACAATACCCTTTTGTAATGCCTGACTCCTCCAGGATATGTCGGGCGGTGTTGACGTAATGCGCCGAGCGCTCATCCGCGGGATAGGGCGCGTCTGCCCGCGCGACCGTCACCGTTCGGCCCGGCGCATCCTCCCGTGCGCTGAAACAATAGATATGGCCAAGGCTTGAACTGGCGTACAAACGCCCGTTTGCGGCGGCGAGGCCGTACACCCGTCCTTCAACGTCCTGTTGCCATATTTTCTCGCCATCGGTCTTGCGCAAGGCGTATACCCGGTCCTGGCCGCCCAGGAACAATGTGTCGCCAACAAGTATCATGGCGTACGGGTCTTCCGCAGGCCGTTTCCAGCGATAGCATGATTCCTGCTCAGTTTCCAGCGCGGTGATTTCGTCAGACAACTTTGTAATCTCCGCCTCAACGCTTCTTCGCGTTTCCCTGTTATCGCGGTCCAAGTCGCGTAGTTGACGACGCAACCCATCCAGCCCATCGTTTCGTTGGTTGATTGCCACGGATGAGTCAAGGTAACGCTGGCGTTCGAGCGCTGACACCTCGCCGGGCGATTGCAGATAGGCAATCCCCTCATGAACCAACATGCGCACACCAGGGAAAGTGGCAATGCGCTCGCGCGTGTCCTGGCCCGTATAATGCAGCTGGTTTACGGCGCGTACGCCGGGCCCGCTTACCACGGCGTCTTCCACCAGCAGCGCGTAGGCGCCGCCCGGCCCCTGCATGGCGCCCAGGTTCGCCAGCGTTTCCCGCTCGAACATGACGGGCGCGGTGCGTCCGGTGGGCGTGAACAGGCGCGTGGAGGACGCAAGCAAATACCCCTGCGGCGATATATCTTTGGCGAGACCGCTGGTAATCACCTCTCCAGTGACGGCGTCCAAGGCGCATTTATACACCTGCTGTGGCGGGAAAAGGCCGGTAAAAAAATAGGCGGCGCCGTCGTCCACCAAAACACCCGTCCGCGCGGGCGCATAGGAAATGGCGCGGCTGTTGCCCGGCAACCGCCTATCATGGTCGGCGGGCGAATACTTCCACACCAACGCTCCCGTATCCGCCCGGACGCAATAGGCGTAGCCGTCGTCCGAGCTGAAATAGACGCGTCCATCCGCCACCGTGGGCGCAAGACGGACGGGTCCGTCCGTGAAAAAGCGCCAGCGCAATGCGCCCGTGGCCGCGTCAAGGCAATACACCTGATCGTCGGCGGACGAGCCGTAGTACACTGCGTCGCCCGCGCTGACCACGTGATAGGCGCGATCGTATACCACCACCGGACTCAATTCGCGCACCTGATTCCAGTAATCTTGTTTCGCCGGTTCAGGCCATGCCGGTTGGGGCGGCTGATTCGGCGTAAGCTTCCATTCCAGGCGCAACGGCATTTCCAGCGTCATCGGCGTGATGCCGCTGCGCTGCGCGTCGCGCATATACGTCGGCCAGTCTTCCGGAAGCGCTGTAGTCGAATACGCTCCCGCAAGAAAAAGTACGACAAGCAGCCAGATGGTGTTCTTTTTCATCCGTAGTCCTTTCTGAGGTTCTGGGGAACATCGCGCATAACGCTTCGCGTCCTCCATAAACCTTAAGAGTTTCTATGTTGTTCGCGCTTTCGTGTACCAGGTTGCGCATATAATCTCGTGTTGATGCGTCAACATGGGCGCGTTGAGCGCGAAAAGCATTAAAAAAATCATAACGGTATTCCCGAAAAGTTTCCGTCATTCAATATCCGGTCCGGCGATGCGCTCTCCCCGTTGCTGTCGTTCTTGATCGTCAAAGTTAAACGTGCCGTAAAACAGGCCGTTGGTATCCATCCAGGTGATGAGTCGTTCCATGTCCTCATCATCAAGCGATACATCCTGATGTCCGGCGCGCAGGTGTTCCATCAGGCTGCTGCCTATTGCACCGAAGAATCCTGGTTGTGTTATCGGTTCGGAGTTGTCCGCGAGCGAATCGCCCTTGCCCCATGCGGCATAAGCGACGCGTGGCGCCAGGGCATTGTACGATTCCGTGAACTGCCCTTCAATCCTGCCGGTCAGACGTATGGGCTCCTGCCCTTCAGGGCTTTTGGCGTCGTCGCCGCTGTGACAGCGCACACAATGTTTGTCCAGCACTGGCTGCACGAGGATGGGGTAGCTGAACGGGCGCGACCCGTCCGGGCCGGGTGTGATTGCCGAGGGTATTCGTCCGAGCGCCGCCGCTTTTCCGGCGGGCGCGGACGGCGTACCGAGGCGCGGCTCGTGACAGCCCACGCACGAAGCGTTTTCGCCGGGTTGCAGGTATGTAACGCTGCGCATGGTCTGCACAGCCTGGCCCGTGTCATCCAGCGCCTGGAAGGACAAGGGGAGACCGGCGGGCGCGCTGAAATAAGCGGAGCCGTCCGCTTCCACTGGAACGACGCCCAGCACCTGTTTCCCTGGCGAGGCAAACGCCAGCCCCATGGGCGGGTTGTGCGCCACCGGCGTGGACTTGGGAAGCACCTGCGTAATGCGCAATTGGGTGATCCGCGTATCCGGCGGCCATGGCTGCAAACTTTGGTAAACGTCCTGAAGGTAGTAAGTGCCGGTGCCGGGCCCGTCCTCCGGAAGACTGGACGGCAATGAGGGCGCGGGTTCGCGCGGGCGCAACGGCATGGGCCACAGGCTCGATATGTTCAGGTCGCGATAGAGCAATTCCTTGTTGCCATAAGCGTCCACAAGGTACAGCCCGAACATATTCGCCAGATTGGGGTTGGGCTCGCCCATGAGCGGATCAAAACTGTACGCCGCCAGGAAGAGCGTTTCAGACAACGGCCAGGGACTGCGATAGCATTGCTGGGGCCAGCGTTCCATTTCCGGGGTGCGCTCTGGCGGTTCGGTTGGCGCTGCGCTGCGCCAGCCGGGCCGCAACACCTCCTCGCTTTCGGGAAAGGGCGCATGAGGCGTCAACCGCGTGATGGGCGCGTGGTCGTCAATGCCCACGGTCGGGTCTATCAGGATAAGTGAGCCCGCAGTCATGGCATGGTGGGCGGCCGCTGTCGCCATGATCTTGTGCGAACCGGGAACGGCGCGCGATTCCCATACGCCCACCGGGTTCAGCGTATGGTTTCCATAGAACGCCACGGGGCCAGTGCCGTCGGGATGGGCAGTCCAGAGTTGCTGATAATGGATGGCGTGTCGGTCAATATAATCCCATCGCGTGTAGATGATGCGTCCGTCGTTAAGCACCGCCGGGTCCCATTCCTGTGTCTCATGGTACGAAACGGTGCGGATGTTGTCGCCGTCTGCCTCCATAAGGGTCAATGTGTAGACCGGACAGCCGATACCGCCGCAGCGATGCCAACCGCCGCGCCGGGTCGAGATAAGCATGATCTGCCCGTTGGGCAGTTCCACAGGCGAAAAATCGTCATAGTCGCCATCGGTCAATTGACGAACTGTTGCATCGGGCAGGGTCACTTCGTAAATGTTATAGTGGCGGCCCCAATGCCCGTTAAACATGTCCTCGGGCGCAGCGTCCGTTCGGCAAAAAGCAAACAAGACGCGCGCGCCGTCATAGGAGACTTCGGGCTGCATATAACTGCCCTGCGGTAATTGTCCGGCGCTCAGTTCTCGCGCGTTCATGGCGCCAAGTGGACGTTCAAGCTCAAACAGGCCGCCGCCGGGCCGGGCATAGCGCCCGTAGTATTGCGTTAGCTGATGGCTGAAAACGCCCGGAGCCTGTTTCACAAACAACAAGCGTCCAGTATCCGCCAGAGGATGCGCAAACAGCATGGCGCGCCGGGCAACGTGTACCGCCCGCCATAATTCTTCCCACGCAAGCGCGTCCTCAGGGATATCGCGCATGCGTAATTCGCGAAAACGGGCGTTCATGTCTGCCCACAACACTTCCAGACGCCCTCGGGACGCCGCGTCCGTTTCCGGCAGCGCTGCCAGTAGCGCCTCGCCGCGCTGAAGGGCAATCTCCACGGCGGAGGAATAGGTGTTCCGCGTCTCTCCCGCGCCGATGCCGTCCTGCATGCGCCAATCCCATTCAACCATCTCGAATTCAAGCGCGGGATGATGGGTTATTGCGCGGGGGACGCGTAAAACAGCCGGGTCCGTCTGAGGCGGCATAACATTCAACTCCACGACGCCCGCGCCTGTTGCCATGCGAACAGCCAGCAGCCGTATCATCGTAGCGGATTCGTCCGCGGTGACGGAAATGTGGATAACATCAGCGTCAACAGGGGCATCGTGCGACAACGTTAATGTCTCATATCCGGTCTCAACGGCTGCGCTCGTATAAACGCCTGATTCCAGCGCCAACGCAATGTGCCCCCTGTGCCCGAGCGCTTCGTAATAGTCCAACTGCACTTCAAAGGGACAGGCGATATTGCGCAGGGGAATGGAAATGGTAGACGTATCCCCTGCGGCGACAACAGCCGCGCAAAATCCCAGGTAACGATTAAAGGCGAATTGTGACCCTGCATCATTCCCGATAAGGGCATAATTGCCTTCCATCTCGACCGGTTCTTCCAAAGGCGCGCTATTGATGAAGAACAGGGGTGCGCCTATGTCCGGAATACAGGCGTCGCGGATAAACCGCGCGGCCGACCAGTTTGCCATGTCGCAGGAAATGCCGTCGCCGCCGTCCTTTGCCACGAGCCGCAATTCGTGTGCATTGCGTAAGTCTATCTCCACCGGTATGGCCGGATCGCTGTCCGTCATCACGTCGCTGTCAAAACGCTTCTCGCCATCCACCCACACTTCAAACACCACGCTCCCCCGGTCGCCGCCTTGCCATTGCACGCCCACTTCCGCCATGAACGACAAATAGCTGCCATTGACGGGAACCGTAATCTCGCCCGGCGCATGATGCCCAACCCCTCGGTCGTATTCACGGTCGGCAATGCGTAATCCCATGGGTTCCGCGCCAGAGGCGTGGGCGGCGGTGTTCACTCCAAGAGTGCCCCATCCTTGCGTATGGGAAACCAGTGCCGTCATCTCGTCGAGATGCTGGACGCGGCGTGGGGTGTCCGCCGGGGACATGGCAAACGAAAATGTACACAAGAGCAGGAGAGAACAGCCTGAGAACAATGTATCGGCCATCGGATAGTTGCGCATGGTAATCTCCAGAACGAATGATGTATGACACGACGCGCCACTGCGTCAGCGCCATTCTCATATAGTAGGGATAGCGTGTATCTCCATTCAATCTGTTGCTGACGTCGCCCGTTGCAATGCCCAGAGCATTACCCCCTGGTGGGTATAAGAATGCGGGTCGTTCTGATAAACCAGGCCGATGGGATACCCCAGTACCACGTGTCCTGGCCGCCAGGCCGCAAGGGACATGCCGTCCGCCTGCAATTCGTGGCGGTATTCGGGTAGATGCGACAGGTCCGCGGGTCCAATGGGCGCTTCCGGGGTTGCGATGCGCACTGCCGCAATACCCGTTGCCTGTTGCGGCATATTGTCGTTGTTCGAAGGCGGTATCTCCTCATAGTCGGCAATGCGCGGCAGGGACAGCCGCGCCAGTTTCTTCCGCGCCGACACGGGCATAAGCGCCTCGGGCGATAACGCCATTACAAGCGCCCGGTATCCGCTGAGGTCTTCGCCAAGATTATCTTCACAGATGATGCGCGTGGGAATACCAATATCCTGGAACAGCTTATATACGCCAAACTGCGCATCATGCAACCAGCCAAAGCTGTGTTCACTCTCGGGCCCCCGGTAACTGTAATTGCTCCATTTCGAGAAAAACAGCAACACCGTTTCCTCCCTGTTTTCAGTAAAGTTGGGAACAAAGGGCTTGCGTGGCGCGTCGGAACGCCACAGCGCAACCAACTGCGGCAACGCCTCTTTTTCGGAGGGCAGTTCTTCGAGATAGGAGTAGTTGGCGACCTTCAGTCCCGCTCCGGCCTGTGCGGCGTAGCGTCCGATTGCAAGTAGATGCGGAATGGAATACCCCAATCCCAACGTGGATTGTTCGCCGTCATATTCAAAGCAGACAGGCAGCCCGGTAATCCCGCGGAAAGCCGCTATGGATGCGCCCGCTTCCCAGGCGCCGTCTTCGCCGTGTTGGAAAAAGTCATAGGAATGGACCACGTGGTTCGCGCCGCGGGTAAGTCCCCAATAATCAAGGTTTCCCATGCGCGCGCTGCCGACACGGTAACTTTCGCCCAGCGGCGCGGAAATAACGGCATCCGGATCGCCCATGCGGATGGCGTCGGTGAAACGCCGTATTGCCTCGCGCCACACCCGCTCGCGAAAGGCGATGACGGCGCGGTTGGCCGGATCGGCGTCAGGCTGTCCTTGCGTAGCCTGGGGGACCGGCGGGCGCTCGGGCAATGGCGCGGCGTCATCCACAACATCGCGCAACCAGTCGGGCCGCGGCGCCGCTATCGCGTCCCGCCACAGCGCCAGCGCCGCCTCGTCATAATGCCACCAGTCCGCCCATTTCAACTCGGCGTGAATCCCGATAAAGGCGTTGTAGTGCATATCCTCGCCACGATAGCGCGCGGCAATGGCGGTACACAACGGCGCATAATGCGACCAGAAGCGGTCATCAGCAATGGAGGGTACGGTGGGCGGCGCATTGTGCCCTTCCTCGGCCCGCCAGAAGGCGCCGTCGTACCAGTCAGGGGTGGCGCCCGCGTAATAACTGTTAATGCGCAGACGCAACCCCAGCTCATGGCGCTTACAGACAGCGACGCGTTCATCCAGCCATTGCAACGCCACCTGCCCCGGTTCGGGCTCCACAACACGCCAGGGAACGCTTATTTCCACCCGTGTAAAACCCAACTCGGACAAGTCCGCCACCCACGCGTCAAAACGTTCAATATCGCGGCATGGCTTCGTCCAATCCCAGATGTCAAACGAAATTTCCATGTCTTCCGACACCGCGCCCAGCAGGCATGACAACATAAAAGCAAGGCTGCACATGGTATTTTCCCTTTTGGTTTTTCAGACCTGTCAGCCATACGGCCGGCGCGTTTTTTGCGGATGAGTCAAGAACATAATGACCAAGTATAGCCCAAGGCGGCATGGCAGCAACAATCTGTCCGTAAAACGAATAAGCGTTTTCAGTTACCGCACCAATCGAAAAATACACCGCAGGCCTATTCTACTTTGTTGGCGCGAAAAAAACTGGTGTAACGATACGCGGACGGCAAATGGAACGCAAGCGCTGTTTTTAAGTACCCGTCTGGCCTGGCCGCAACGGCTGGAACCGGATGCGCAGCGGTTACGAGCAGGCCAAGACAATTTATTTGTTTGCACGACGGTTCACGGCAATCCTATACTAGCCCGCATATTTCAGCCTTACTTGGTTTGAATATGTTTCCTGGCAAATGCCGGTTCCCATCTTTTACAACAGCAATTACCGCAACAGGAGAGTATGATGGCAGCATTGAAGATAGTTGTGTGGAGGAACACAAACACACTGGCCGCAACCCTGAGCGCCGTCCTTTTCATGGGGTGGATTGTTCAGGCGGCGGCGACCCCGCTGCCTGATATTGGACAGGCGTCGTGGATTTGGGGCGATATGCAACAGGATATCTGTGAGTTCCGCCGCGACTTTACGCTGGGTGAGGCGCCTTCGGCGGCATCGGTTCTCATTACAGCCGACAATGGATATGAACTTTATGTGAACGGCATTCTTGTGGGATACGATATCGGTCCGGGCGCCGAAGTTTGGGGAAGTCTTGAGCAATGGAATGTCTTGGAACATCTGACGCCGGGGCAAAACGCGCTCGGGATACGGGGTATCTGCATGGGCGGAAGCCGCGGGGTGGTCGCCGCGCTACGGGTTGACACGGAAGGCGCGGAACCGCTGGCGTTGATGACCGATACTTCATGGCAGTCGTCGTCGGAAGGCGACCCCGCCGAATACTCGCTTCCCGGTTATGGCGAAGCCGGCCAGTGGACTTCCGCCACAGCGCTGGGGCCGATGGGGATGGCGCCATGGGGCGCATTGGAGTATGCGGGATCGCGCGGCGGACGCCGTTCCGGCCAAATACCCGTCCGTTTAAGCGTGAGCCAGCCGGACAACGGTTTTGAATGGCCCGGCGCCGTTGCGTTTCTGGACCATGATTGCAGCGTTTATGAGAAGCTGGACACGGACGCGTGGGGCATCAGTTTCCGCATCGAAGACTGGTCGCGCGCGTACACCATGTTCGATTTGCCCAGCCCCTCGAAGATCGGGCGCAGGCTGTGCATACTTGACGCGCCGGGACCGGACGTTGAACCGCGTGTGTTGCTTGACGCGGGCGCGGGGGTAATCGGGTCGCCTTCCACAAGTTTTGACGGACAGTACATTTATGTGTCCATGGCCCCGGAGCGCGAACATTTTTTCCACATCTACCGAATCCCACTTGACGGCGGTACGCCTGAACAGCTCACCAGCGGCCCCTATCATGATACCGATCCCGCTGAACTGACGGATGGCCGAATTGTCTTTTCCTCGACCCGTATCGGCACCTTTGAAGAATATCACGCAGCGCCCGCCCGGGCGTTGTTCCTGATGCAGCGGGACGGTTCCGGGATTCACTCCATTACGCACACCCCAATTTTCGACAACGAGCCAAAGGCGCTGCCGGACGGGCGCATCGCCTTTGTTCGTAGCGATAATTTTTTTGGTCGCGCCAAAGTCGAAACCCTTATCCATGCTATTCGTCCGGACGGCAGTGCCGGACAAACATTATTCGGGGCCGATGTGGGCGCCGTGTACGGCGACCGGCTGCGCACTCTCGGGTACGGCAGCCCCGCGCCGCTACCCGATGGGCGCATGGCCGTTCTATCCAAGACCGGCAACTTTATCGCCATGCCCGGTTCGGCGGAGGAAACGCATCAGAGGATTCCCAGCGGTCTCGGCGACCTTGCCCCGTTGCCCGATGGGCGTTTGCTGGTTACGGTCTTCCACGGCGATCCCAACGACAGACGTCCCCGTGTGCTGGCGGTTCTTGATCCGGCAGACAATCGGATTGTACAACTCTATGAATCGTCCGAAACGCCCATCCATTCAGCAGTTTCCCTGGAACCGCGGCCACTGCCGCCGGTGCTGCCCGAAACCGTAAACCAGCAAGAGACCGCGTCGCCCCACGCCACCGGTTTTCTGTACGCGCAAAACGCGCGCATCACCCGCAAAACGGACGCCGGCTGGGGACATATCCGCGCCATCCGCGTCTTGCGTTCCCGCGGCGTCAGTCTGCGGTCGTCCCACTGGGATTTCGTACACCAGGGCAAAGAAGTGATCGAACTGGGCACCGTGCCTATTGGACCGGATGGTTCGTTCTCCGTGGAAGTGCCGGCCGATGTACCGTTGGCGTTCCAGGCCGTTGACGCCGAGGGCCGCTCGGAATTGAACGAAATGTCCTGGATTTACGTGCGGCCTGGCGAGGTGCGGTCATGCACAGGCTGCCATGACTATCATCAGGCCGCGCCGCCCGTGGACAGTCAGTACACAAGCGTGTTTCAAACCAAGCCGCTGCAACTGCTCGAACGGGGCGAACCGCACCGGTGGCGCGGAAACAATTCCGGTGTGTCGGGAATGATGGACCTGCAGTTCGAGCGATTCCGCGAGACCGCGTCGCTGAACCTCATTGGCGACACGGGCCCGACGCTGGCGCCTGGTCATGCGGAAACCGACGCATGGATCGAAAAACTTAACCACAACGACGAAGCAATGCGCATTTCGGCGGCGAACCGGCTTGCCCTGTTCCGCGACCAGGCGGCCGCGCCGGCGCTGGCGGCCATGCTCCACGATCCCAGCCGCGAGGCGCGCGTGGCGGCGGCCCTGGCCCTGTCCGCGTGTGGAACACGCGACAGCGCAGCGCCCCTGATCCCTCTCCTGGAAGACGCGGACCCCAATGTTGTACATGCGGCGACACTGGCGATTGAGAATATCACCGGACATGTAACGCCGCAGGAGGCCTATGATGACGCCAACGCGACGCGCAGCCAGGCTGCGGCATGGCGCGCATGGCTTGACGAACGCCCCTGGTCGAAACAGGAGGCGGCATTGATAAAAGACATCGAAAACGACTGTCCCGTGACCCAACGCCGGGCGATTGTGGCCCTTGGACATATCGGCGGCGATGACGCCCGCGCCGCGTTGCGCGATTATGTGAACCGGGAGCGTGACAACAACCCCTACCCGCCATTTATAAGAAACAACCGTACGGACAGATTTACTTTTGATGACGCCTCGCCCTTGAACCCGCGTACCTTACAGGCGGCCGTTCGCGCTTTGGGCCATCTGCGCGACGCGCAATCCGTTCCGCTGTTCCGGCGGATATTGGTCAATCACAGTGATCCCGTAAATGGCAATTTATTCCTTGCCGAGGCCGCTGTCGAAGCGCTGGGATGGATTGGCGGCGCCGACGCCGAGAAGGTGCTTATAGACGCTTTTGCCAGGCTGGGCTGCTACGCGGAATACGTCGGGTGGTACAGCGACCATCCCGCGCTGTACGCCTGCCACGCATCGCCCGTTCACGCGCGCGTGATTAAGGCCCTGGACCGCATGGGTTCCACCGACGCGGGAGCGATTGTCCCCCACATTATCCGTTCCATACCCACCGACCCCGACCGGGCGCTCTATCTCGAAACAGACACCTACGAGTTGCTCGCAGGACGCGTGATACGACGTTCGGGACGCGCGCCAGAAGTAATCGCGACGTGTCTGGCTTTGTTGGGCGATCCCGACGCAGAGGCGGACGAAACGTTGCGCCAGGCGATCGGCGACACGGTCAACGCCTGGGCCGGGCATCCCTGTCCCGAGAATCGGGCGGCGCAACTGCTCGCGTCCATTTGTCGCGATGAGAAGTACGCGCCCGCGCTGCGCAGGGCTTACGAACGGTATTTGGCTGAACCGGAAGAAATCTTTGCCCGCGAGGTGAATAACCCGACGACCTTCAATGTGAAATTGCCCCGCCGTCACTGGGCGCTCTTTTACCTGGGACGCGCATTGGGGAATATCCGCGACGCAGCATCGGTGGAACTACTACTCGCAACGTTGGCCCCGGAGCTGAACGAAGCGCGGCATGGCAGGCCCATGCCGGACAACACCAATATCCATCTGCTGCAGATGGAAGCCACGCCCTGCTGGCGCGCAGCCGCCGCGTGGGCCCTGGGCCGCATTGGCGACGCGCGGGCCGTCCCCATCCTGCTTGAGACCGTGGCAAACCTTGACAATGCCGTTGACACACGCTATGCCGCCGCCGAGGCCCTTATCACCATATCCGATCCCGACAGCATACCGGTGATTCAGAAACTCGCCGCCGACTACCCGGAAGTTTCCGTCCGCCGCAAACTGTTGGAGGCGAATCAATAGACCAAGTGTAATATGGTAGTGGAATCAATAGCCTTTTTTCGTCGCAGCGGGAGGAAAGTCGCTATGAAGCAACCGTTCATCATTCGCAACCGGAATCATGTCGCTCCGGTGAGGTGTCCTTGTGGGGACGCGTGGCGCGTGTTGACCCGTGAGGACCCGACCCCCGTGGGCGTCCATTTTGTTTCTATACAGGGGTCGGCGAGCGTTCACTATCATAAAGAAACTACGGAAACATACGTGGTGCTCGAGGGGGAAGGCGAGATAGAACTTGACGGCGAACGGCATCCCATCGGACCGGGGGACGTGATACTGATACCGCCGGAGACGCGTCATGCCGCGCATGGCCGGCTCATGATCATCAATATTGTGCATCCGTCATTCGATCCCGCGGATGAGCATCAAGACGAATGAACACCTCATGATAAACCGGTTGCTCACATATTACACCCGATATTTCGCGGTCTGGGTATTGCTGTTCGGCGTGGTGGCGTGGTTTGTTCCCGGGCCCTTCATTTTTTTGAAGCCGGGCATGAACTGGTTCTTTGCGCTGACCATGTTTGGCATCGGCGTGGCGCTGGACGCGGAGGATTTCAAGCGCATCGCGCGGCATCCGTGGGTTGTCGGCGTGGGCAGCGCGGCGCAGTTCCTTATCATGCCGTTGGGCGCGTTCGCCGTGACGCGGCTTATGGGGCTGCCCGATGAACTCGCCGTGGGACTTATCCTTACGGGGTCGGCGCCCGGCGCGATGGCGAGCAATGTCATGAGCTATATCGCGAAAGCCGACACCGCTTATTCCGTGTCGCTGACAACGGTATCCACACTGCTGTGTCCGGTGCTTACGCCGGGGCTGACGCTGCTGCTGGCGGGCGCGCGTATGGACGTGTCCTTTGTCGCCATGTTCAGCAGCGTTGTGCAGACCGTGGTGCTGCCCCTTGTGCTGGGTTTTCTGATCAAGATTAAATTTCACAAACAGATCGTCCCCATTCTGCCCGTGTTTCCAGCCATCTCGGCCACATTCATCATCTTTATTTGCAGCATGGTTATCGCGCTCAACCGCGACTATCTCGCGTCGGTAACCGGGCTGGTGTTGATTACGTGCCTGATCCTGAATGTTTACGGCATGTTGATGGGCTATGGCGTGGGCGCACTGTTCCGCATGGAAACGCGGCGGCGACGAACGCTCAGCATTGAGATAGGCATGCAGAACGCGGGGCTGGGGGTAGTGCTTGCGCTGACCCATATTGGTGAACGCGCCGCAGTGCCCGCAGCGTTGTTTGTGTTCGTTTGCATCATCACGGCCAGCGTGATGTCAGCAGTCTGGCAGCGCCGGTCGCTTCCAGCGCAAACGATGTAAAATGTAGTTTGACTGTGGATGAATCAAATGCGTGAGGAAGCATGTATGCGGTGCCTGTGTCTTTATAGCTGAGTCTTCTCCAACGCGGGCGTTGCCCGCACCCCAGATTATTTGTATAGATGGAGTCAACCATCGTCATTGCGAGGAACGAATCTGGAATTACACGACGGCCTGGGAGATAAAGAGATCGCTTCGTTCCTCCTAAGAAACAAAAGCGCATTATGTTTAGATTCAATAACATAGAAAAACTCGGCCTATTTCTTGAACTGCCCGATTACGAGTACGAGATACGAACACGAAAAACGAGGCGACGACCTTCGTGCTCGTCAATCGTAATCGAAACTTTGGATCACGCCGTTTCTTTGAAGAAACTCCCAGCACCGAGGGGTGGCAGGCTCGCAATGACGGTAGTGGCAGTGCTATTGTCCATTCAATTTCTTTGTGTTTATGATAGAAGACAACCGATAAGGTACTACGCTTCGTCAGGGACTTCGCCCGGAAGAAGTGGCACCTGCGGCGCAGCTATACAAGCAAATCGTTCTTGTATTTGTGTCTATCTGTGTTCATCTGTGGTAAAGTCTTCTTGGTCTCTTTTTTGACCACGGATGGACACAAATAAACACAGATATGATTAGTTATGTTGGCATTGTACAAAACAACTCATTTTATATGCGTATGATACGCGAAACTTGCAAAAAGTTGTCAGCCAACCCGAGTTAAGCGCCTAATAGGGGGCATAGTTGCGGTCGTTTTTATTAACGCGGCCCATACATCACAGGACAAGCATAAAAGCGACGAGGTCGGCTTTTTCCTGCTCGGTGAGCTTCAACCCCTGGATGATGTTAAAGAATTCGACGGTGTCGGCCAGAGTAAGCAACCGGCCGTCATGCATATATGGCGGTGAGTCTTTGATGCCGCGCAAAGGGAACGTTTTGATGGGACCGTCGGCGCTCGCCATTTGACCATTGATCATCCGGGGTTCGAAAAATCGCTCCACCTGTAAGTTGTGCATGGTATTGTCCGTGTAATAAGGCGCTGGATGACACACATCGCACCGCGCTTTTCCAAAGAAGAGCGCCTGCCCCGCCAATTCCGACTCGGTCGCCTTTTCCGGGTCAAGTTCTCCATAGATGTTTAGTTTTGGCGCGGGCGGGAAATCAAGAATAGACTGAAACTCTGCCATGAAATGTACCTGGCTGCCGCGTTCGAGGACGTTTACCCCCTTCTTGGCGGCCATGAGATGGTCGCCATCAAAATAAGCCGCACGCTGCTCGAATTCTGTGAAGTCTTCTATGGATTTCAAAGCGCGTTGCGACCCGAACAGTCGTTGCACATTCACACCGCGAAGCGATGGGGTGTCAATGCGGCGCCGAAACTCCTGCGGACGGATATCGCCGACAAGATGAGTGGTCGCATTGGTGTGGCCATTGACGTGGCAGTCGAAACACGTCACGCCCTGGCTGGGCAGTGCTGTACGCCGGTCTTCCGTGGCATTGAACTGCTGTTGCGGGAAGGGAGTAACCAGAAGCCTCACACCTTCAATCTGTTTAGGATTGAGCAGCCCGTTGAACAATTCAAAATAATTCATGATGGTAACGACCTTACCTTGTGACACATCTCCCAAATCTGTGCGCGTTGTCAGGAAGATCGCCGGAGGGAATTCAGGCAAAAAATGCTCCGGTAAGTCGTAGTCGAGATCAAACCGGGTAAGGTCCCGTTCTTCCTGCAGTAAAATCTCATCAATCATATGTTGCGGGAACAGCATGCCGCCCTCAGGGTGATTGGGAAAAGGAAGCGGCATAAATCCTCCAGGGAACACCCCCTTCTCCTTAATCTGATCCGGTGTCATATCAGCCAGTTCTTCCCAGGTGACGCCGTCCGGGAGTTTTACTCTGACCCCCGCCTGTATGGCTTTCCCGCGTGACATGGATACCCCTTCCAGCGGCTTGTCGCTCAAGTCATAGCGCTCTTCAAGCAACGCCGTATGCCGGTTCATTATTTCGGGTTTCTCCGCACTCATTCTCGTCATGACGGACTGAAAGCTTTCGTCTATCACGGAAGGCATGTAGCTGCTCGGTTTTTCCCCTCCCGCTTCAGCATAGCCGAATAGTACTATCGTAAACACCGAAATCACAACGACCAGTACTACATAGCAGGCTCTCTGTCTTTTCATGTCTCATTCCTTTCATTGGGTTGCTTTATGACAATCCGGGACATAACAACGGATACATCGTTCACGCACCAGGGTGCGCTTATTACTATGATTGTAGCATTGCTGATAAAGAAACTCTCATCTATTGAATGAGGATACCTGTTACAAGTAAAGTTCCGGCAAACTTGTGGTAAAGATGTGGTAAACTCTTTCTTTTACCCTGCGCTTTATAAAAAGCGAAACCGCTATCAAAGACAAGGAGAGTCGCATGACGACACGCTTGTATGGGGCGAGTAGGGCTTATGGGACCACTATATTTCGTAACTGTCCAGCAGGTCGCGCAATGTGTCCTGATAACAGTTGCCAAAGCTATCGGGTGTGGCCTATCGCTTCACGAGCGCAACAATCAACATCACAGCGCCCACGGCTACAGAGCCTGCGCCCGCCCACACGGGAATGTTGACTGTTTCCTTTTCTGTGAATGTCAGTTCGATAGGTCCCAGGTTGGCGGTTTCCGAGCCCTTGGTATAGCTGAACTGACCATACGCCAGCC
>SLFT01000409.1 GCA_007124105.1 Candidatus Hydrogenedentota bacterium
CCGCGGCAATTTCCGGCGCGCGCAACACCATGCGCCGGTGTTCTGGCGCCGCTTCCACGTGCGCCGTTATTTCACAGTCCAGCACATACGCCATAACTAGCTCCCCGATGCGGCCATCTGATTGGTGAGCAGGCTTAACCCGCCGCGGATACGTTCGGCAATGACATCGCCGACACCCTCGACCTCCACAAGCTGCTCGCGGCTCGCGTTCATGATGGCGTGCAGCGTCCCCAATTTCTCGACAAGATTGTCAATGAGTTGCGGCGGCAGTCGGTTGATGGAATGCAGGATGCGGTAGCCCCGCGGCGTCATGTAAGAGTCCACGCTGCGCAAATTCGGGCCGTATCCCAACTGTTGGCTGATATTGCCCAGGCTCATCAATTCTTCCTGGGGCAAGGCGGCAATGCGCGAATGTACAACTTCCGGCGTAATGCCGCTTCGTTCCTTGTAATAATCGCGCACCACCATATCCGCTTCCTTGAGCGGGTTCAACGTTTCACGCAACTGTAAGTCGAGCAAACGGCCTTCCTCGCCCAACTCCAGAATAATGGGGTCCACTTCAAGGCGGATGCGATTCACCATTTCCGCCCGTTGCAATACGCGACACACGTCGAAAATCGTTACAATATCGCCCAGTTCGCGCAAGGTCAGCTCATTCATGGTTTTGCGCAACGTGTCCACATACTTGTCGAGTGTTTGCAGTGTCTGTACACCCTTGTTTACAAGGGTCTGCACCGACTCGAGCGCGTACCGCCTCGTATGACAGTAAAGGGTCACGCTTGAACGCCGTTGCGACAAGGCCAGCACCACGCATTTCGCCTGGTTGGCCAGTCGTTGGGCCGCCCGGTGACGCGTTCCCGTTTCGATGGTCGGATAATGTCCCGCCGGTTTTAGAAACCTGTTGGCGAAGTGAATGCGTGTGCCATCTTCATTCAAGATAATGGCGCCGTCCATCTTCGAGAGCTCGTATACCAGCTGTGGACTCATGTCTGCGTCCAGTTTAACACCGCCCTCGGACAAGCGGCTCAGCCGTTTCACATCGCCAAAGCACAGCAGCGCGCCCATCCGCGATTGTAAAATTGAATTGAGGGCTTCGTGAATTTTGGTGCCCGGCGCAACCATTTCCAGCGCTTCGCTGAAAGCTTCCGTTTCACTGCGTTTCTTGCGTTTCGCCACGTTGTTACTCCAATGCTATCTTTACCGCGTCCACAATCTTTGACACAGGTTCCGACGTAATGCCCGCTCCGTCGGCGTCGCGCAGACAACTTGCCGGCATTATACACCGCGAGAACCCGAATTTGGCAGCTTCGCGAATGCGCTGTCGCGCCGCAGCCACCGCCCGCACTTCTCCCGCCAGACCCACCTCGCCAAACACGGCCGCTTTTGCCGCCACCGGTTTGCCCAACAGGCTCGACGCCAGCGCCGCCGCAACGGCCAAATCCGCGGCGGGCTCGTCCAACCGGATGCCGCCGGCAACATTTACAAATACATCTCGGTCGCAAAAACGTAACCCGGCATGACGTTCGAGCACCGCCAACAACAGCGCCACGCGATTGGGGTTCACGCCCGTGATGGTGCGGCGCGGCGACCCCGCGTGCGGGTCGCTTACCAGCGCCTGCACTTCCACAAGGAGCGGGCGCGCGCCTTCCATGCCTGGAAACACCGCCGAACCGCTTACACCCAGCGGTCGCTCATCCAGAAAGAGCGCGCTGGGATTCGTCACCTCGGACAGGCCGGTATCGTGCATTTCGAACACGCCGATTTCGTTGGTCGAGCCGAAACGATTTTTTACCGCGCGCAACACGCGCAAGGCCTGACGCCCTTCCCCCTCGAAATAAAGCACCGTATCCACCAGATGCTCGAGCAGGCGCGGCCCCGCGACAACGCCCTCCTTGGTAACATGCCCCACCAGCACAATGGGCGTTCGCGTACTCTTGGCAAGCCGCATGAACTCGTTGGCGCATTCGCGCACCTGCCCCACCGAACCCGGCGCCGCTGCCAACTGTGATGTGTACACGGACTGAATGGAATCTACCACGACCAGTCGGTACTCGCCCTGGCTGATATGCGGCGCGATAGCGGACAGGTGGGTTTCGGTCAGCATGAGCAGGCATTCATGCAGCGCGCCAAGACGTCCCGCGCGCAGTCGCGCCTGGTCAAATGATTCTTCGCCGGACACATAAAGCACCGCCCCTTCCCGGGCAGCCAGATAATGAGACACTTGCAGCATTAAGGTGGATTTGCCGATGCCGGGATCGCCCCCCACCAGCGTCAACGAACCGGGTACCACCCCGCCGCCCATTACCCGGTCAAATTCTTCCATGCCCCCTGAAAGCCGTGTTGTGGCAGTAGGCGTACCGTCGGTAACGGGCACTGGCGCCGAGGTAACGGAAAACGCCGGACGCGTATGGGTCCCCTCCATTCGCAGTTCCTCTTCCACCAGCGTATTCCATGACGCGCATTCCACGCACTTGCCCGACCATTTTGCCTGTACCGCGCCGCATTCTTCGCAAACAAAGCGTGTCCTGGTTTTCGTCATTCCTTCGGCATTCCCTGTGGGATTGTGTTGTGATTTCAATTGCTCTGGCGCGCCGACCGTATGTTGCGCACAGTAAAAGTGTACAGCATCGGCGGACGTTGCGGCAAGACCAACTCAAACAGGAGTGCGCCAAACAAAAACGATCAACGGATGCGAGGAGCGCGGGCAATGTTGCTCGCGGATTACTGCTCCGAATCCATACAGGCGTTGCGCGCGCGCTTTGAGAGCAATACGATGTCCCGAAGGTCCTCTTCATTTCGCGCATGAATCCAACGTTCGTTAAAACCGGGTTCCTCGACAATGTGGGCTATGGCCATGAGCGCCTTCAAATGGAAATTACGCTCATCACGGGTTCCGAAAAGAACAAACGCCGCCGTTACCGGAGCGTCTGCGCCAGGGAATGTGATGCCATTGGCGCAACGTACGAGAATCGTGTCAAAAAGGTCTTCGCCATCCACCACAATATGAGGCACGGCAAGGCCGGGTTTCAGCACAGTACTGGATTCTTCTTCACGGGCGATAAACTTACGGAATAACCGGTCCTCGGTCATGTCGGTTTTAGCGGCAATGCGTTGCGCAAGCGTTCTCAAAAAGTCCTCAATATCCATGCTTTGTTTGATATCCAGGATATCGCATGTCTTGACAAGCGCATCGAAATGGTCTTGTTCGACCTCATCGCGCTCAAGCGCAATATGCTTGAGTTCGTCTTCCAGACCGCGCCCAAAGAACTCGCGCGAGATCATGCGCTGCACCATGTGGATGAAAGCGTACTCTCGATCAATACGGGAATGGACGTACCCAAAATACCACAGCAGCGCGACCAGCGCCAGCGCCCCGGTCATCAACAGTGGTACATGTCCCATTTGCATCAGAACAAGGCTGTACAGAATAACGGCAGTGAATTGAATCCATGGGGTAAACGGCACGTGAAAGGTGGGCCGATAGTTCTTGATGCCGCTGTGGCGCATGATTACCACGGCCAGGTTAACAAGCATGAAGACCACCATCAGCGAGGCTGAGGCCGCCTTCACCAGGTCTTCGATACGCAGGAAGGCAATGGTAAGGCACATGAGCAGGCTGGTTATCAGGATGGCCACATAGGGGGTGTGAAAGCGATGGCTGGTGATACCCACGGCGGCGGGCAGCAGTCCATCGCGGCCCATGGCCATGGGCGAACGCGCCGCCGAGAGGATGCCCGCATTGGCCGTGGTGACGAATGCCAGAAACGCTGCCACTTGAATCGCAGTATAGCCCACAACGCCGATGGTCATGTCCGCGCCAAGGGCGATGGGCGAAAAACTTTCGGCGAGCTGTGCGGGCGGCGTTACGCCAACAGTCACAAAGACCACCAACACGTAAAACACATTGATAACGGCAAAGGCCAGGAAGATGCCCAATGGTATGTTGCGTCCCGGATTGCGCACCTCGCCCGATACGTTGGCCACTTTTGTCAAGCCGCCGTAGGAAACGAATACCATGCCCGCAACCACGAACATGGCGCTCCAGCCATCAGCCAGGAACGGCGTAAAATGGATGGGATTGGCGTGAAACATGCCGAGAATCACATACCAGGCCAGGATAATGAGCAGCCCGAATACAAGCACCACCTGGAAGCGGCCGGTACTCTTCACCGAAACCAGGTTCAATGTGGTAAAGGCCAGGCAGGCGAGGATCGCCACCATCTTAATGGTCCATTCGTCCGCATTCGGCATGGCCAGCTTTGCCAGCGTACCGATGCCGACCAATGCAAATGCCGCTTTCAGACTCACTGATACCCAGTCCGCGAGTCCCGTGAAAGTGCCGGCAAAAGGACCAAGACTGCGTACAATAAAGAAGTAACTGCCGCCCGATTGGGGCATCGCCGTGGCCAGCTCGCATTGACACAGGGCAGCGGGGATCATTAACAGTCCCGCCAGAAAATAAGAGAGAATTACGGACGGGCCTGTTTGCGCAAAGGCAATGCCAGGCAACACGAATAACCCTGAACTCACCATGGCGCCCGCGGCAATGGCAAAAACGTCAACCAGCGTCAGATCCTTTTTCAGGGGCATGCATACATCCTCGTATTGTGGTATCCGCAACGAAAAATTACAGCCATCCCGTCTCCCCGGACCGCACAAAGCGCGCATGATGTTACCCCGATTATACGTGTGGAGCATAATAGAATGCGGCATGTTGACGGCGTGATTAAGACGAACAAGGCAGTAAGGCCAAGCAACAATGGTGTAGCGGGAAGCCGTGAAAGGAGCAACACATTTGCCGCGTTAGAAAGCGGGTATAACGCGCTACGCAGCCCCCGGACAATCGCAATCTTATACAGAAGGCATGGTGCGCCTGAAGGGCCAAACCTTTTGCTTGCTAATGGCACATCTCCAACATTGGCGTATCTGCCTGCCATAGATATCCTTCATTGATTGCGCGTATGTCGCCGTGTCCATATTGAGAAAAAGGTAGTATACAAAATCCGGCGCAATCATGTCACCATTATCTCAACAGAAATGTTAAGGCGCTTGAATTTTTGTGTGTTCGCGAATGTCCAGAACAGTTGTATTGAAGACGCGCCATTGCACATCACACGGAAAGCGTTTGGTTCAGCGCGCTCACTTCGCTTTCTGTGATACAATAGCGCGCGAGCAGGCAACTGTGCGACGGGCAAATACGCCGCCGCCGTTCTTCACCCAACACAACATATCTCATAATGACACATGCTGAGAGATGTAAGTCAAACCTTGGTGCGATGTGTGTTCCGCCTGCAACAAAACAACCTGTAAAGACATATTGATGGAAAGAGGATTGCGACCTATGATCTATTACAAGACTGCACAATATGTGCCTGGAAAGGGCAATGCCTGGACTTACTACGAATGCAATGACGATGACGCCATTGTGCGTCAACTGACGCACATTCCTGAGACAGACGCCATTGATCGTATTCCAGACCCCATTGTCAAGAAACTGTATCGTCCCGAGAAATTACAGCCTGCGGATGCCTCGGAATTTACGGCACTGTGGGACAAAAATTGATGATGGCGCTTCGTATTAATACTCCGTACGCAAATGCGCCGTCCACACAATTCAAAGGCAACCTCCACACCCATACAACCAACAGCGATGGACCGTTGCCGCCCCAGGATACAGTTGCGGCCTACGCACAGCGCGGCTACGATTTCCTGATGATCAGCGACCACGATATGATCACTGATATCGCCGCGCTTGATGCGCAGGGCATGACCCTGTTGCCGGGCAATGAAATTACGGACGGCGGCCCCCATATCCTGCATGTCGGGGCCAGGGAGCGCATCGCGGCCCACCCCGACCGGCAACTTGTGATAGACGCCATTAACGCGCGGGGCGGCCTGTCAATCATGAACCATCCCAACTGGGGCGAGAACTTCGTTCATTGTGACCAGGGAACGATGGAAGCGTTGACGGGCTATACCGGCATCGAGATTTACAATGGCGTGTCGCTTCGGGTTGAGGGCAGCGCATTGGCCACAGACCGCTGGGATATGTTGTTAAGCGGGGGAAGGCGCGTTTGGGGATTCGGCAACGACGACGGGCATATCCCAGAAGATTTCGGCGTGGCGTGGAATATGGTGTTTGCCGAGCAATGCGAACCGGAGGCCCTGTATCATGCCTTGCGTCTTGGTCGTTTCTACGTGTCCACCGGCGTTCGCCTGGATAGTATCGGGCTTGCCGAAAACGCATTGCGTATTCGCTCGGCGGACACCGAATGCTTCCGCGTGTATCGCGACCATGGCATGTTGCTGGCCACGATAGACGGGCCGGAACTGATTTATGAACCGCCCGAATACATACCCCTCAGTTATCTGCGCGTGGAGTGTCACGGTCGCGGCGCGCGCATGGCGTGGACACAGCCTTTTTTTCTGGCGTAATTCGGTGGCCCTATTTCAGTCGCTGGCCGGTCGAACTCATGGAGACCGCCACGTGCAACACCCCTTTGTGACGGCGCAGTTCTTCCGCCAGCGCTTCTATCTGCTGGGCCGGCCCACGCATCATAATGGTCTCCACGCACAATTCATGAGTCAAATGCACATGTGTTGTAGCCAGGATGGCATCGTGGTGATTATGTTGCAGATGGGTCAACGCGCCGCTTAAATCGCGCTGGTGATGGTCGTAGACCATGGTAATGGTTCCCACCGCCTCTTCGTTGCGCCGCCACGAGTCCCGCACCAGCCGCTCGCGCACCAGGTCGCGAATGAATTCCGACCGGTTCCCGTATTGCGTGGTCGCCAGCAGATTTTCCAGCTCCTCGTACAGACGGCGTTCGATGGTAAAGCTAACTCGCATCAAGTCTGCCATAACAGTATCTCCAGTTGCTGAATGAGAACAGTGTATCCCAAAGCTGTTATTACTCACAAGGCAAAACGACGCCCTGGGGTTTGCAGTGAAACCCCGAGACTGATTGTAAGGTCAGAATAGTGGATATGTAAACGGTAAAATTAAAGGCAGAAGTTATGATTAGAAGCGCCGCTACAGCGGTATTCATAGC
>SLFT01000146.1 GCA_007124105.1 Candidatus Hydrogenedentota bacterium
GACTGGCCGGGCGCAATACGATGGGCCCCTGGGTCAAAGTAGCCGCGCGTACACAAGGGACACGCGCTGCGCACATCGCGTATTTCGAGCAGGCTCTTGCCGCGATTGTACACCGTCACCTGCGTTTCCGTGTCCCTGTCGTTCGGGATAACGCCCAAGTCCAAGTCTGTTGTTTCCAATTCGATCAGCGGCGCTTCTTCAATGGGCACGTCCATGGGCGGCGCAAGCCCGTCCGCGTAATCATGCGGCAGCCCGTCCGGGCCGCGTAATGAGAGCGCATAGAAGAAGAAAAGCGCCGTCGCGACAGCTGCGGCAACAACGATATGACGCACACGGATACGCATGGCTACTGTGCCTTGAACGACAGCCCAAACCGGCGCTCTGCTTCCTCGAGCGCTTTGTCGAGGGTTTGATATTTCTTCTCGGTCATGGGCGCATCCAGCTCCATACCCAGCAGCAACGCGCCGACTACCGGCTCATAAAGCGCGCGTACAGGGCGCGCATCGGGACACTCCCGATGGATACGCGTTGTCATGGCGTCCATTAGCACTGGGCTAACCCCCTTGAACACACTCCCCGTGGTGACCACGTCGAAAGCGTCGCGGCACATATCAAGGTGACGGGCCACAGCGGTTACCATGTCGCCGAGATAGCCTCCGCCCCACTCGAGGATATCGCAGGCGGCCTCGTCGCCTTCGTGGGCGGCGTCAAACACCAGCTTTGCCATGGGCTGTAAGTCATCGTAAATAATGCGGTTGTAATACATTTCCCGAAACAAGGCGTCCACATCGGCGCAGCCCGCCCGTTCGACAAATTTTGGCGTCAGCAGCGTTGGCCCGATGATGCCGTCCCGACTGCGCCAGACAGCCTTGAGCCCTTCGCTGCCGATACTGGAGCCGCTCACCATGTCGCCGTAATCCTCGCTGATGCCGCCGACCCGCGTTTCCTTGCCCGCCCGGTTCACGCCGGCGCATACGCAGCCGGTCCCACACGCGATGACAATGCCGAAAGGATCCTTGGTGCCGCCGCGCAACCCACCCATGGAGTCGTTGCGGAACACGCGCGGCAGTGCGCCGAAAAGCGGCGTGAATATCTCTTTTTCGAGCATATCGTAATCTTCGGGCAAATCCGCGCCCGCAATGCCCATGCCAACACCCACTATCTGATCGAGGCCAACACTGGCCGTCGTCAGTGCATCGTCTACCGCCTTCTTGATCTCAGCGGCCGCCGCCGGAACGCCAAAGCATTCGTAGTTGCCCGCGCCGGCGCGTCCAAATCCGCGTATCACGCCGGCGGCGTCGCCGACAAGAGCGAATGTTTTAGTGCCGCCCGCGTCCAAACCAAGATAATACGTCATATAATTAAGTGCTCCCGTTGTTGTCGCGCGCAACGCGGCATCCGCGCAGTCTGGAAAAAAGGGTCGCGTATATGAGGAGCGCGCGTATCCGGATGGGCAAACAAACCGGGCGCGGCGAGTATATTTCTCCGCGCCCGGCAACCAATGACTACTGTTTAATATCGCAGGGATGTTTATTCGCCGTGCAAAGTCCGCAGGTCGGCGCGGGCCTGGTCTGCCGCCGGACTGACGGGGAACTGCTCAACAACCGCTTCCATCAGCCGTTCCGCTTGGGCCGTCTGTCCAAGACGGGAATGGGTCACGGCCTGATTATGCAAGGCGAAGGGTACCTTCGAGCTGTTCGGATAAGCGCCGCGCAACGTTTCAAAGGCCTGCACCGCTTCCGCGTACCGTTCCATGTTCATCAGGCATTTGGCCTTCCAGAACTGCGCGTTTGCGCTGAGGTTCGGATCATGACTGGGAAAGCGTTGCAGATAGTTGTCAAACTGCCCTAGCGCCGTCTCGTAATTTTCCTGCGCATAATTCTGCTGCGCCTGCCGATATACCTCGACCGGCTCCGCACCGCTCGTAGTCGGCGGCGCGGCGGGCGTCTCTTCCATCACACGCGCATCGTCAATCTCTTCCAACGGCGCAACGGACGGCGACAGTTCATCGGTCGGTAATGGAGCGCTGTCCCGCAGTTCGTGTTGCGGCGTCTGCTGCTGCGGTGCGGTCGGGCTTTCCACAGTAACCTGGCCGGGCACCACATCGCTTACGCGCGGCGCGCCGGGCGTGGTCGTGGTCAGACCCCAGTGCCGATACAGGGTGGTGCGCATATCGTGCAATTCCCGCCCGAGCATCTCCAGCTTCTGCTGGTTCTCCTCCAGCAGACCACGCAACATGCGCGTTTGCTCATCGCTCGCGTCCACGCGGGCCAACAAAGTAGCCGTGGTTTCGTTCAAGCGACCAACCGAATCTTCCAGTTCGCGGTCAAGTTTCACCATGCGACGGTGCGTATCGTACACCGTCGTTTGCATCTGGTTGCCGCCCGTAGTCTCGCAACCGGCGACAAAAAGCACCGCCGCAATAGCGCATACCAGCGCCCATCTGTATTGTCTCGTCATGATTCTTCTTCCCATACAGGTTGTGAGGCGTTATTTACCCGTGCCTGGTTTCTCTGTTGTTAACGCGCGCGGTTAAACTCAACGCGACGATTCCTGGCCCATGCGGACTCGTTGCTGCCGAGCGCAGCCGGAAATTCCTTGCCGTAACTGATGGTGATCAGACGGTCGCCGGGAATACCCATCTGAATGAGATACTGCCGCACCGCCAACGCGCGTCTTTCGCCAAGGGCAAGGTTATATTCCTGCGTGCCCCGTTCATCGCAATGACCAGCAAGCTGAATAATCACGCCCGGAACCTGCTTGATCTTCTCCGCGTTCTCGCGAAGTGTTGCCATCGCGTCGGGACGCAACGTGTTGCTGTCATAATCAAAATAGACCGTCTGCAAACCATACTGGCTCCCCGGCTCAAACAACAGCCGCTCCAGCTCCATCTGCGGCAACCCGTCCCCTGACGTACTGGTGTCCCGGCCCCGCATGTCATCATCAAACCCCGGGTCCAAGGTTTCGATGGGTTTCTTGCGCTGGCAACCCGTGGTCATGCCGATTACCACCGCCACTGCCAGACATACCAACAGCGCTTTCGTTACTTGTGTCGTTTTCATGTTTTCTCCGAAACTGTTACGCCTTTTGGGCGTTGCCAAAATACAATTGCCGCTACAGGCCACTCCAGTAGCATAGCAAAACCGGTAACAAACATCAACTTGTTAACTATTCCCGGAAACGCGCAGGCGGCGCATTGGCCCACCCCGTATTTTCCAACCAGGAAACGACAAAAACGTGTCCGATGGCTGACAGAAATATTCGTCCCTTTTTTAAGGAATTGTCGCCGATAATCATAACACATTTGCAACGACTACTGGACATCTTTAATTGTAACGCAAAAAGGAGGGGTGCAATGAACCAAGGAAATTCCTGCAAACGCAACCCCTTCAACACGCCAGCGCCTGTACCCTTGTTTTGCGGCCCAGACGCCTGAACGCAGAATACCGCAACCGTCACGTTCATTCAGGTGGCGGAAACGCCTTACGAATCGCTATCTTTGAACCGTATCGGACTCACACGATCAGGGTGGCGCGGGGTAACATCCTTGTAAAAGGAACGAAGGAAATCCAAATCCTGTTCGGTATCGCCCGTGGGATAATAGAGGGGGCCGAACCCAAGCGCTTTACGCTTGAAATCAATATAACCCAGGCACAGCGGCACCTTTGCCTGCAACGCAATGCGGTAAAAACCAGATTTCCAATACGCTACCTTGCGGCGCGTTCCTTCGGGAGTAATGGCAAACAATATTTGGTCCCGCTCGTTAAAAGCCTGCACAATCTGGTCAACCAGACCCTGGTGACGGTCGCGGTATACAGGGATGCCCCCTGTCTTCAGAAAGAACCGGCCCAGCAGCGGCCACTTAAATATCTCGGCCTTGCCAAACCAGACCCCCTTAAAATTAAAGTGCCAGGAGACAAAAAGCGCCAGCGGGTAGTCCCAATAGGACGTGTGCGGCGCAACAACAACAATCACTTTGGGAACATCAGGCGGTTCGCCTTCTACCCGCCAACCCAATACCTTCAGCAGTGCCACTCCGAGAAGATGAAACACGATATTTACACGGCCAGCGCGTTGCACTTCCATGATTGTTCTCCATATCTTCCGCCACCGCCATTCAGGCTGCTTTCAAAACGCGACAAAGCCCTAACACTTACTGTTAAAGCGTAAACATTTTAGCAGTAAACAATGTGGAATGGCAAGCGTACAATGCGGCGACGCCGCCGGGGGATTTGCCTTGTCAGTGCCGGTCAGGTACACTACGCGCGTATTACAGGCCCCCCCCTACGACGCATCGGTCGGTGTTGTGCCGTGATATGCGGGCCAACACGCCCGTGTGATGTTGCTTGTATCCTTAGCAAAAACAGGTGGGTTCGCTCCCTATTGCCCACCTTAGAAAATCGTTGGAGATAGTGTCATGTATGTTCTGCTTGCCGCTTGCCTGCTGTGTATTCTCGTTTCACCTGCATTCGCGGCCGACGAAACATTGCGTCCAGCCAACTTGCGCGTTGAATATCGCGCCGCGCCGCAGGGCATTAACGAAGAAAGACCGCGCTTTACCTGGCAATTGCTTTGTGGCCGACGAGGTTGTGCGCAAACGGCATGGCAGTTGCAGGTCGCTGATACGCCGGAAAATATTGAAACAACAAATGTTTTCTGGGATTCAGGAAAGGTGCAAGATGGAACCCCCGTATTACGCCCGTATGACGGCCCGCCGCTACGGCCGCGCATGCGCTACTGGTGGCGCGTACGGGTATGGGACGAAGACGATGTTATGTCGGAATGGAGTCCCACCGCCCATTTCAGCACGGGACTGCCCGAGGACGATGGCTGGCGCGCCCAATGGATAGGCCATGATGTCGAAGATGCCGCCGATATAGAAGCCGCGGACGCCGCGCCGCCAGAGAAAGCGCATTGGATTTGGCATCCCGACGCGCCGTCACGGGAAACAGCGCTGTTCCGCCGCGTTGTAGCCTTGCCTGACGACGCGCTCATTGTAAACGCGCCATTGATGGTTACAGCGGATGACTCCGTTCGCGTGTGGATCAACGGGCGCCGCGTCGGCGTGGGGCAGCCGGAGATGCGCAATTGGCGTACGGTGAACTATCATCTTGTCGCAGCGCTGTTGCGGCCCGGCAGAAATATTCTCGCCCTGGAAGCGACAGGCAAACGCGGTGTGGCGGGGGTCATGGCGACGTTGCGCATTTCCTTGCGCGACGGCACTGTTCTGGATGTTGTTACCGACAATACCTGGAAAACGTCTCCGGCGCTTGCGGATGATTCCTGGCGTCACCCTGACTATGACGATACGAACTGGACACACGCAACCGCACACGCCGCTTTCGGCGAAGCGCCCTGGAACGAATCACGCCTGGAAACGGCCCGCTTCAAGCCTGTTGCCCATCTTCGCCATACCTTCACACCGCGCAACGACATTCGCCGCGCCACGCTTTACGCCACCGCGCTGGGCATCTATGAAATGCGTCTGAACGGAGAACGGGTCGGCGACTATTACTTCGCCCCCGGGTGGACGGACTACCGGGAACGGGTGTATTACCACAGCTACGACGTGACCGACTTGTTGCGTCCCGGCGCTGAAAACGCCCTGGGCGCACTGCTCGCGCACGGCTGGTACGCTGGACATTTGAGCCTGCACGGCCCGGAAATCTACGGTACGCGTCCCCGGCTAATGGCGCAGCTCGAAATTGAATACGCGGACGGCCAGCGTGAAACTGTTCTCACCGACGGCAGCTGGCGCGCGGCCCATGGCGCTATTCGCGGCGCCGACTTCCAAATGGGGGAAACCCGCGATTTTCACAGGGCTGTGACAGGATGGGACCAGCCCGGCTATGACGACGACGCCTGGACGCCCGCCTCAACAACGCCGCCCGAGATTGTACCCAGGCGTGTGCAAGCGCATCCCGGCCCGCCGGTGAAACACTGCGAGACAATTGCTGCGCGCAGCGTCTCAGAACCGCGTCCCGGCGTCTATGTTTACGACTTCGGCCAGAACATGGTGGGCTGGACGCGCATCACCCTCGCCGGACATCCGGGCCAACGCATTCGCATACGTCACGCAGAAATGCTCGAGGAAGACGGCATGCTCTATACCGATGCGTTGCGCCGCGCCACCGCCACGAATGTCTACCACCTGGCGGAGGCCGGAGAAATCACGCTCGAGCCGGCCTTCACCTTTCACGGGTTCCGGTATGTCGAGTTGCGCGGCGTTGACGCGCCGCCGCCGCTGGAATCGGTGGCGGGCATAGTGCTGCGGTCTGAAGCGCCCATTACCACAGCGTTTGCGTGTTCAGAGCCGCTGCTCAACCAGCTGGTGTCCAATATCGAATGGGGCCTCAAGGGCAATTATCTCGAGATACCCACCGATTGCCCGCAACGGGACGAGCGCCTCGGCTGGACCGGCGACGCCCAGTTCTTCATGCCCACCGCCCTGTACATGGCCGATGTGGGCGCGTTCTTCACCAAATGGTTCGTAGACCTTATCCAGGATTCGCAGGCCGAGGACGGCAGCTTTGCCCATGTCGCCCCGGATATCGGACTGGGCGGCGGCGCGACCGCCTGGGGCGATGCAGCCATTCTATGCCCCTGGTTATTCTACCAGTACTATGGCGACACCCGCATCATCGAACGCCATTTTGACAACATGGTGCGCGGCATGGAATTCCTGGCAAGCAAGAGCGACAACTATACAAGCAGCAGCATCGGATTCGGCGACTGGCTGAACCTGGGTGGCGGCGCAAAGAATGAAGTTATCTTCACCGCCTATTACGCCCATCTGGCCGGACTGATGGCGAACATGGCCGCCGTCATCGGACGCAGCGACCAGGCGAAAGAATACGCCGACCTGCGCGACAACATCCGCGACGCCTTTGTCGCGATGTTTATTGATGAAGACGGGCGAATTCTGGAAAGCAGCCAGACCGGCTACGCGCTCGCTTTCGCCTTCGAATTGATTCCACAACACTTGCGTGAGGCGGCGGCGCAACGTTTTGTCGAGGAGATAGAACGCTTCGACGGGCATTTGGCCACAGGGTTCATCGGAACACCGCGTCTGCTGCCCGCACTCACCCAGGCCGGACGCGACGACATTGCCTGGGGCTTGCTCATGAACACCTCCTATCCCTCGTGGCTGTACCAGGTTACCCTGGGCGCAACCACCACTTGGGAACGGTGGAACGGCTGGACGCCGGAGGAAGGTTTTGGCGATCCCAATATGAACTCATTTAATCATTATGCCTTTGGCGCGGTAGGCGAATGGATTTTCAACCGCGTCGTGGGCATCTTCCCCGGCGAACCCGGCTTCAAAACGGTACGCATCGCGCCGACGCCAGGGGGTGGCCTTAGCTGGGCGCGCATGACATATCAGTCCATACGCGGCCCCATTAGCGCCGCGTGGCGTATCGAAGACAACGTGTTCCATCTCGATGTAACCGTGCCGCCAGGCGTAAAAGCGATTGTACAACTGCCCACAAGCGATCCGGCGTCTGTAAACGAAAGCGGCAACACCCTTGACGACGCCGGCATCACTCTATTGGACACGGCAAACAACCTCTTATGCGAAATCGCCTCGGGAACTTACGCCTTCAAAGTAACAGCGCCCGCTCTGAATGACCTGCTATAATAAGTTTACTTGTGAGCGCCGTGTTATGAGCTATGTAGAGCTGGATGCCACGTCCATCTTCGGGTGTATAAATAGTTGACCGAAAAAGCCAGGGCTTTCTCAGTGAAAATTGTGCATGTATATAAGGATTTTGATCCGCCCATTCATGGCGGCATGGAACGCCATATTGCTCTTTTGTGCCATTTTCAGAAGCAATGGTGTGATGTAGAGGCGCTGGTCTGTTCCCGCCGCTTGCGCAGTCGGCGGGTAGTGCATGACGGTGTTCCGGTTACCTTTGTGGGCGAATGGGGCCGCTTTCAGAGCGCGCCGGCTTCGCCCCTTTTTCCGTTGTACATGCGCCGGAGCCGCGCCGACGTAATGGTGGTGCATAGTCCCAATCCGACGGCGGAACTGGGATGGCTGATGTCGCGTCCGAGAGGCGCGCTGGTTGTGCGGTATCAGAGCGATGTGGTGCGCCAGGCCGCGGCCATGCGTCTGTATCGTCCCTTCCTGATGCGTTTCCTTGCCAACGCAGCCATGATTTTGCCCACCTCGGAGCACTATGTGGCCTCCTCGCCGGTGTTGCAGCGTTTTGCGGATAAATGCCGCGTAACGCCGTTGGGCATTGTGGCCGATGAGTACGCGGCGCCCGACGCGGATCAGATAGAAGCGGTCCATGCGCGGCACGGCGCTCCTTTTGTTTTCTTCTGCGGTGTGCATCGTTATTACAAGGGATTGCCCTGGCTGATTCGCGCGGCGGCGCGGATACAGGCGCCCGTGGTGATTGCCGGCGACGGTCCAGAACGGGAGAATAATCAGGCGCTGGCCGCTTCGCTGGGCTTGGACGTCGCTTTTCCCGGCAGATTGAGCCATGAATTGCTGCGTGCGTATTTGCATGCTTGCGCCGTTTTTGTGTTTCCATCGGTGGAACGAAGCGAAGCCTTCGGCTTGTCCGTTCTGGAGGCGCATGCCTGCGGGGCGCCGGTAGTTGCCACGCGCCTGGGGACCGGCGTGGAATACGTGAACGAGGACGGGAAGACGGGCCTAAACGTGCCGCCCAGGGACGCGGATGCGCTGGCTGAAGCGGTGAATCGCCTGCTTGCGGATGCTTCGTTGCGGCAAAGCATGGGCGCGTACGCGCGCGAACGCGTCCGCACGCATTTCGACGCCGAATCGTTGGCGCGCCAGGAGTATGAACTCTATCAGCAAGCGATGCGCTGCGATTGATCCGCGTAAGAACCTGCATTATACATCCCGGCAATGTTACTATATGCGGAATCATTTCTGTGGGGACAGCCGCGCTTCCATGAGACGGCATCGGCAGAGATGAATGATATAGAGGCTTATCTGAAACTGCGCGCGTGGATGCCGCATTTTGAATAAGATATCCGTTGGTTCGGAACAATAACATGAATCCTAATCACTATCTTGTTTACGCATATTTGCTGACGATTACCTTCGCCCTGTCCTGGCTGCTTACCCGCGTCATGCGCAAGGCGGCGCTGCGTTTCAATATTTTGGACCACCCCATTGGCCGCAAGGCGCACAGTGAGCCTACGCCGCTGCTGGGCGGCGTTGCCATCTTTGGCGCGTTCTATATCGTGGTGATGGCGCATCTCGTTGCGTTAATTGTTTTGCAGCCCTACGGCCCCGAATGGATGGACGCCAAATTATCGGCCATGCTGGGCGCAGACGGCGGACTCAAACTAGCGGGCATTCTGGTGGCGGGCGTCATGATATTTCTGTTGGGCGTTATTGACGACCTTCATGTGCTGACGCCGTGGATGAAACTGGCAGGCCAGATCGTAATCGCACTCGTACTGGCAGGTTTTGGGTTGCGCATTCGTGTCTTTATCTTCAACGACCCCGTCTCCTCTACCATCGCTACCGTGTTCTGGATGGTGTTGATTGTGAACAGCATGAACCTTCTGGACAACATGGATGGACTGAGCGCTGGCGTGTCCGTTATCGCGGCCGCCACCTTTTTCCTGTGTGTACAGCCTTTTGACACGTACTTTATGGTGCGTGTGCTCCTGGTCATCTTCGCGGGCGCCATGGGCGGTTTTTTGTGGTACAATCTGCCGCCGGCGTCCATATTCATGGGCGATTGCGGCGCCATGTTCAGCGGTTATTTCCTTGCAACGGTGGCCGTGGTGGGCACGTTCCATCTGGAAGGCGCCAGCCCGCGCGTTGCCGTGGCTGCTCCGGTAATGGCGCTCAGCGTACCCCTTTTTGACACGTTGAGTGTAATCTATATCCGCTTGCGCAACGGCGATTCCATCATGCTGGGCGACAAACGCCACTTTTCACACCGGCTCGTGGAGGTGGGCATGCGCCCGGCGATGGCGGTGTATTTCATCTTCATGGTGGCCGGCCTGGTTGGGCTGAATGGCGCTTTGTTGCCGTATTTGAACATGGGCGGCACCGTAATTATCACGGCGCAGACATTCGGCATCTTTGTGTTGATTGTATTGCTGATGAATGCCGGCAAGAGAAATGGAGAGAATCAAGCAAATGGCGAGTAAGCGCAAGCCCCCGTCGCGGAAGAAAACGAATAACGCCCCGCCCGTGGCCGCCGTGGAAACGCCGGCGGAGGTTTCGGGCAATTATATCGAACAATACTGGCCCGAACAGTTCGCGTCCGTGCGCACGACCTTGTTTGTATTCGCAGCGTGGGTTGCGCTGGCGGCGGCGCTTTTTGCCACGGCGTCGTTCCGCGGCTTTGTTCCCCTGAAAGTCGGCCTGGCCCAATGGCTCAATCTTACATCGCCCGAGGTAGTGTCGCCAGGCAACTACGACGTTGCGCTGGTTCTATGGGGATTGGGCACGGTGGCGCTCTCGGGCATCATTCATCCGGGCGTTGGCGTTGGGGTGTTGTTGCTGGCGCGTCCCTGGTTGGATGGGTACACGTTTTTCACTGAGAATATCTATTTTGTCTGGGGAATTTATCTGCTCTGCGCGTTGTGGTTGATTCAGGTGATTACGGGTCGCCGGCGACTCAACGCGCCCCCTCCAGTGTTGCTCCTGGGCGGGCTGTTGTTGGTTATGGCGGTGGTCGTTCCCTTCTCTTATCAATTCAACAACAGCTACCAGCACTTATTTCTTTGGGCGGGGTACGCCGTTTTATTTTTGTTGGTTGTCAATTCAGCCCGGGACCACGCTTCATGGGGCGTACTCATGACCGTGTTGCTGGTGGGCATGACGGCTCAGGCTGCATTTAGCATAATGCATTTCGAGTACCTGTTGCCTTATTTGCGCAAGTACCTGCTCGAGAACCCGGCGGCGTTGCAACGCCATTTTGGCACTTCGGTGCTTACACCGGAACTGGCGCATCGGCTGAATACCAACCGCGCTTTTGGCACCATGCTGTTTCCCAATGCCCTGGCCGCTTTCCTGCTGCTAAGCGTTCCTTTTACACTCGCCACGCTTACGGTCTGGTGGCGTGCCGCTGACGGCACACTGAAACATCCTGCGGGAAATCAGTTGACAACGCCAGCGCCCTCAGACAAGATTGTGCATCTGGTGACTACAGTGATTACCGGCATCGCCACCTTTCTCTGTGTCTTCTTTGTAGCCCATTTCCCGCGTACTTATCTGGAAACAACGCCGTTCTATCTGGAATTCGCGCCCGTGACGGTGTTTGCATTTCTTGTAGCCTGCGGCGTTTCTCTGGTGTTCCTGCTGTTATTGTCGAAGTATGGGCTTGCGGGGGTGTGGCGGTTGCTCCGCTTTGGCGGCACACTGGTTATCGCGCTGATATTGCTTCGCGCGTTATGGGTCACCTATTCGCGCGGCGCCTATCTTGGTCTGATATTCTCGGCTCTGTGGGGCGTGGCCCTTTTCTGGCTGACCCCCGCGCGGACGCAACGCGTGGCCGCGGCGCTGCCCGGGATCAATAAGGTGGTACGTGTGGCTCTTGTGTTGCTTGTTATCGGCGCAACCGTTATGACAGTACTCGGGCTGGGTGGTACGCCCTCCCAGGCGCAGACGACGGGAAACACCCGCCCGCGCACGACAGCAACATCTGCGGGCAACCAGCAAACGCGTCTCCAGGAAGAAGGCATCCGCCTGAGCGCCACGGAGATGGTGGACCCCGCGTCGCTGCGTCTGCGTTTTGGGTATTGGGGCGTTGCGCTACGCATGGTGCTGAACAACCCGGTTACCGGTGTTGGACCGGGGAACTTTGGCGTGGCCTATGCCCCGCATCAATACATTGGCGCTGCCGACGTACGCGAAGCGCACAATGGTTTCCTACAGATGTTTGCCGAGACAGGCTTATTGGGCGGCCTCTTATTTGCCGCATTCTGGCTGTATTTTGGACTATGGGGCGCCTGGCGTATTATTACCGAAGAAGATCGCGGTGAAAAACTGCTGTTGCTGGGCCTGTATACAGGGGTGACGGCGTTTTGCTTGCACGCCTTCTTGGACATCAATTTCAGCCACCCCTCACTTGTTATGTTTGTGATGACCTTCGCGGGGCTGTTTTACGCGCGCGCCGCCATCACACGACCGGCGTCTTCGAAAACAACCGATGCCCAGACAGCAACAGATAGCGAACCAGTTGTGACCCATCGTATTGCCGCGACACTCCTGCTTGCGCTCCTTATGCTGTGCGCCGGCGCGGTCTTTCGCGTGTACGCGCAAAAAATAACGTTAAGCCGGTTTAACTTTCTTCAGGTCACTAATGACGCGCATTTGACCCAACGCATGCTCGCCGGACGATTTTTCTTAGAAGAGTTGAATCAATTCGGTGGGGTTATTAGTCGTGGTGAAACACCTGAAAAATATCCCCAACTCCGGATATCGCGCGCTCGTTTCTTTCTTGAGGAAGAACATTATGAGCGTTTTGCGGATGGGTGCGTCTATTATGAACCGTCCCCGAGCGAGCCTGACAGATTCCTACGGCTGGAACGGGGCGAGTTGCCGCCAGGCAATGGGTTGATGCTGGTGGCCAACCGCCCCTATCGTATTCGCGACGCCGCACTGGAACGTATCGCTGAATGGATGGAGGAACTTGAACGAATTGACAGATGGTTTCCCCATAACCATGAACTGGCCATAAAGATGGTGGAATGGCTTCAACTGCATGTGCATCATGTCTATGGGCCGCAGTTTGAGGAGATGCGCCCTCAATGGATCGCAGATTATCTGAAATGGGCAGAAACGGTAATGTTGCGCAACCCCTATCATGCCGACGCACATAGGCTTTATTGGCGGGCCTTACTCTGGTACACTTTTCATACAGATGACGTAGACAAGGAAGAACTTTTTCCAAAAATAATAGAGCAGGCACACATTATCCTCGAATTGACGCCTATTGAACCACGAAGTCGTAATGCCTACGCCTTTGCGTTGTCAGAAATGGGCGCGTATTATGCGGAGCAAGGCGACGATGAGCGCGCGGCCGCGCTTATGAAACAGGCCGAGGAATGGGAACAAAAAGCGCGCGATCTGATGGCTGCGAGGCGCCAGGCGCAGGTTTATCGTTGACCTCGAAAATTTGTCGTCAAATGGTGTCTCAAAACTTGTATTGACAAGCGTTACCAAAGAGTTGTGTAAAAATGTATCGCAACCGTGCCTTGTATGCACAGGATGCGCCTTACATAGCGTTCCAAGACTATTTTCTGGTGATTAGGAAGTACAGTAGTATAGGTTTTTCGTAATAACAACGCACAATAATCTTGTGCGCTGTACATACCTAGGGAAAGGGTTCTACGATGAAAAATGTACGTGTGATATTGGTTTTTGTAGTGGTTTGCTTTGTGGCTTTCTCTTGCGGTCAGCCAACGCCCCCTGCCGGGCCGCCGACGGCGCCAACCCCGAAAGATGACGTACAAGAAACGGCAACGCCCGTCGAAACGCTGGACGATGTGGGCGAAACGGAGACTGAGGAGGCGGACGTTGCGGAGGACGCCGAAGAACCGGTCGAGGATATCGAAGAACCGGTCGAGGACGCCGAGGAACCTGCCGAGGATGAAGCCAAGGACGCCGGAGAACCGGCTGTTGAAGGCGGTACACCAAAATTAGTGGTGCCCGAACCGACCTATGATTTTGGTACGCGTCAGGACTCCGAGACGGTGGTGCATGGGTTCACGCTTCGGAACGAAGGCACGGGCATGCTGGAAATCAAGAATGTGCGCGCGGCGTGCGGCTGCACGGCGATGGAACTTGACAAGGATAAACTGGCGCCGGGCGAAGAGGTCGAAATCGGCGTCAGCACCAACCTGCGCGGTCGGCAGGGCCAGCGTACCTTCGCGGTCACGGTGACCACCAATGACCCCGATGAGCCCATGACCCGCTTGCGCATGACCGGCAATGTGGAACCGGCAATCAGAGTCGAGCCCGAACGCATCAATTTTGGCGACGTCTACGACGACACGCCCCTGTCGGAAACCGTCAACATCAAGGCCACTGTTGACGACCTTACTTTCAAGGTAAATTCCGCCGAGTTAAGCGACATGGACTTTATCGAGCACGAGATAGAGGAAGTCGAACCGGGGCGTTCGTACAATATTCACGTAAAAACCACTGGCGAACTGCCGCAGGGACATCATCGGAGCCGCATGATTATTAGAACCGATGCCCGCGAACGGTCTGTTATCTGGCTGCCCATAAATCTGCAGGTGGTGGGCGCGTTGCAGATCATGCCGCCAACCATCAATATCATGCATAGCGATACGCCTGGCGAAGTGGCGCCCTTGATGCAGCTGCGCATTACAGCGGGGCGCGTGGATGAATTCGAAATTCAAGAAGTTATCGTTCCGGTGGACGATATCGAAGCGGAATTGATCGAATCCAGTCAAAATACGTATCTGTTGCGTCTTTCCAATATGCCCCAATCGGATATACTTGAAGACAAAGCCGTTATTCTAAAAACCAATATTGAAGGGCATGAGGAAGTCAAAATCCCATTCAACGTCACCAAACCGCGCATCCGACCGCAGTCAGGAGGACAACCGGCGCGGCTTTCCCCCGAACAAATTCAGCAGATGCGACAGCGGGCAACGGCAGCGACTGAAACTGACGAGGATGCGGATGTTGACGAAGAGTAGGACACAGCATGCGTAACATTTTGCGGCGCATGGCCAAGCAAGACGCTGTCCGCGTCAGCCTTTCCGTTTTGCTGTTACTGTGATGAAACCTGTTAGCGTATAAGTAAAGTCCAAAGCCTTGGAGTCCGTAAGGGTTCCAGGGCTTTTGCATTGTATGCCCTCTAAGCGCGATAATGCTGGCTGGTATCGAGGGAGCATCAGATACACAACAGAAAAGGAGTGTTCTTGTCATGGCGTTCATAGTACGAAAATCGTCGTTGCTTGTTGTTTTCATAACGGCTATCCTGCTGTCCGGGCCGCTGTCCGCATCCACCATGCGCGCGACGGAAAATCTCACGCCCCTTGACGAATACGTTTTCGCGCCCGACCCCAGTTTTCGTTGGGAATTGCGGCATACCCACGAAGGCGACGGTTGGAACGGCCATGTCTTGTACCTGGCCTCGCAGACCTGGCTCACGGAAGAAGAAGTGGACCGTACGCTGTGGGAACACTGGCTGGTTGTTATTGTACCCGACGAAGTAACAAGCACGACCGCCCTGATGATGATCGGTGGCGGCAGCAACAGCGGCAATATGCCCAGGGGCGCGGACGCGAACCTGCGCCGCGTCGCGGCAGCCACGAATACGGTGGCCGCGCAAATTCATCAGGTACCGAATCAACCATTGTTCTTCAAGGACGAAGATGGGCGGCGGCGTGGGGAAGACTCGCTTATTGCGTATAACTGGGACAAATTCCTGCGGACAGGCGACCCCATCTGGCCTACGCGCATGCCCATGACCAAGAGCGTGGTACGCGCCATGGACGCTGTCCAGGAGTTCTGCGCATCTGACGACGGCGGCAATGTTGTTGTCGAGAATTTCTTTGTGGCGGGCGCATCCAAGCGCGGTTGGACTACCTGGACAACCGCAGCCGTGGACAACCGCGTCATCGGCTGCGCGCCCATCGTCATAGACCTGCTGAACCTGGTGCCCTCCTTCCTACACCACTACAGCGTCTACGGGTTTTGGGCGCCGGCAGTCCGCGATTATGTAAACATGAACATCATGGACTGGCTCACCTCCCCCGAGTTTGACGCGCTCATGGACCTTGTCGAACCATACAGCTACCGCGACCGGCTGACCATGCCCAAGCTGGTGATGAACGGTGCGGGCGACCAGTTCTTCCTCAACGATTCATGGCAGTTCTACTGGGATGACCTTAAAGAACCCAAGTACCTGCGCTACGCGCCGAATTCCGGACACGGTATGGAACGGGGGGACGCCGCGGGCACGTTGATTGCCTTTTACAAATCACTGCTGCAAGACCACCCCCTGCCACAATACAAATGGTCATTCCCTGACGACAACACCATCGCCGTCACCGCCAGCCCCGAACCGAAGGTCGTCAAATTGTGGCACGCCACAAACCCCGAAGTCCGTGATTTCCGCGTTGACGTGCTCGGGCCGGTCTGGGAAGAAGTCGAACTCTCCCCCGATGCCGACGGCGTCTTTTACGGACAGGTGGAAACGCCTGAAGAGGGCTGGACATCCTATCTCGTGGAACTGACCTTTGCGGGTCCCGGCGAAGACGACATGGTGCTGACATCCCCCGCGCGCGTTGTGCCCGACGTCACACTCCACGAGTTTGTACCGCCCACCGAGTGGCCGGAAGGTTTTATGCATAAGGAAAAAGCCGAGTAAGTCGCAAGTAGTATAACTTGTTGTGACGGCAGATGCGGCATCTTTATCGCATCTATATGGAAAATAAGGTCGGCACGTTTCCCGTAGCGCCACTGTTGTGTCCAGCAGCGAATGCTAGACGGTATACCCATTTTCGAATCCGTTGAAGTGCCGGGATTATATCTTGCGTATGAATCCCTTCTTCAGGAAATGCAGTGCGTCCTGAAGATAACGCAGGGATATCGCCTTCCGCAATGCGGCGCGGGACATATAATAGAACAGGGGCATCAGGGAGGATGCCTCATGAATGGGCGTGGGGATGCCCAGCTTGCCGCCTATGCCAATGGTCAGATCGGACGCGGTGGTAAAGCATTTCTCGAACCGCTTTATTTTTCGGGCGTTGGTGATGGTTGCATTCGAGCAACTGCCGATAATAAAGACATCGCCGCCCCGAGCGTCAATGGTTTCCTCCGGGCGACCTATCACAAATGTGGCGGGGCGGGCATGACGGAATGCCTCGGCGCCGGCGTGCCACTCGAGTATGCTGAAGTATGTTTTCAGGCCCATTAGACAGCCGGTGGCGCATACGCTCTTGTCTTCCGGCAGCGACGGACCCCACACGAAGCGCAGGGGTGTGTCGAGTCTGGCAAACTCCTTGTTGATGTCCTGCCAGCGGAGAAATTCGTCATCATAAGGCATTATCCGCTTCGCCTGCTCATCAATCGCCGCCACCGAGGTGATATCGCCCAACAACGTCACGGCGTCCAATTGCGCCGGGGTATATCCCCGTTCCATCGCCAGTTTCAGATAAGGCACGTCGTCGCGGTTGTAGCCCAGCAGACGCGCTCCCACGAGGTCTACCGCCACCGGGTTGCGCCCCATGATAAGCAGCCCGAGTCTACGCGCCGTCGGTGTCAGCTCATTGCCAATGCCAACGTCTATGGCGTCCATTACAATAAAATCCGGGTATCCCGGCACGAGCAAGTCCACTATCTTCTGGTTGAGCAGGAAATCATGGCGAATAGCGCGTTCGTCGTCGGAACAGATGCCGATATTCAATTTTACCGCGCCGGTAATGGTCGTGACGCAATGGCACTTGAGTTTGGGCAAGTACACCATGGTGTCCGCCCGCGCCATTTTGCGTGCCACGCGCAGAGTGTGATGCACCTTGCCGCCCACAAAGACCTCGTCGCGCAACTCTTCGTCAATGCAAAATATGCCCACGGGGCGTTTTGCGCGTTTTCGCGCTCTCTTTACTGCATCGTAATAGCCGGCGTACTTAAAGCACATGCGCGTGGGAAAACCGATTCCCATGTTCTCGCCCAAGTCTACGCGCGTTGCCGCCGGCGCGGACGCGAGTGCTTGAAGCGCAGCGCTTATCACGGAGGCATGCGTCCAGGCGGTTGTGCCGTGTTGCCCTTTTCTGCTCGCGTACACCACATTGGGCTTGACAAATACCCTGCCCGAAGGGGTGTAGTCCAGTGCCTCCATGCCCGCGTTGATAAGCTCTGCGATGACATCGTGGTCATAGGTTTCACATCGCTTGATCAGTACCCGATAATCGGCGCCCCTCGTGTTATCGTACGCGCCTTGTTGCATTGTATCGCTCCTTGCGCATCTCCGGTCAATGACGCATCACGTTGTACACAAATATATGTGCCCTTGTATCTCACCGACCGTTGCCTGACACTCAAAAAGTCATCATAGCAAGCCGCCTGTTGGAAATCAATTTTCAGGTTGTCACCAACACTTGCAAAATACGGCGTGGCTCCGGATGGAGATTGAAGGGGTATATAAGATATTCTACATGAGTGTGCCCGCATAACAAAGGCGGCATACGCTGCCTTCAAAAAGGGCTATGCTGACTCTGAGCCTGGAAACGCTGTTCTGTAAGTCTGCATAGGCCAGCGTAATAGTACATGATGGCGACTACAAGGAAGCGTAGATGACATCACAACCACTCGTTATGGAAGCATCGCTCGCGAAGCTGCCGTGGGAAGACCGGCCGGAAGACTGCGCCGATGTGGTCTGGCGCTACAGCGGCAACCCCGTTATTCCCCGCAATCCCATTCCGTGCGCCCAGGGCATCTACAACAGCGCGGCCGTGCCCTTCGGCGACGGGTTCGCAGGCGTCATGCGCGTGGAGCACAAGGACAGTATGCCGCGGCTCCATGCGGCGCACAGCAAAGACGGCTTCCATTGGGATGTACAGGAGGAGAAGATACATCTTACAGGCGCCGACCCGGACATCGCGGAACCGGCGTATACCTACGACCCGCGTGTGTGCCCCATCGAGGAGAACGGCGAAACGGTATATTACGTCACCTGGTGTACCAACTACCACGGGCCCACCATCGGCGTGGCCCGTACCCGCGACTTCATCGCCTTCGAACAGTTGGAAAACGCGTTCCTGCCCTTCAACCGCAACGGCGTCCTTTTCCCGAGACGGATGAACGGCAAGTACATGATGTTGAGCCGTCCCAGCGATAACGGACACACGCCTTTTGGCGATATCTATTTGAGTGAAAGCCCGGATATGGTTCATTGGGGACGCCATCGGTTTGTGATGGGCGCCGGCGGACAGTGGTGGCAGGGGACAAAAATCGGCGCGGGACCGGTTCCCATCGAAACGCGCGAGGGGTGGCTGCTGCTGTATCATGGCGTATGCAATACCTGCAACGGCTTTGTGTACAGCATGGGCGCGGCGCTGCTTGAAACCGACAATCCGGCCCGCGTGCTCTATCGCACAAACAAGTATTTGCTCTTCCCAACGGAACCCTACGAGACCACCGGCTTCGTGCCCAACGTCTGTTTCCCGTGTGCGGCGCTGTGTGACGGCCCTACGGGAAGACTCGCCATTTATTACGGCGCGGCGGACACCTGTACAAGTCTGTGCTTTGCGTATGTTGACGCGATCGTGGATTTCATGAAGGCGAACTCCACGGTATTCTAATGGCCATCGCTCGCTTGACGGTTTATTGAAATAAGCGGCTCTACGGCGTCGGCAAGACAACCAAAGAGAAAAAGGAACTTCATGCCATCATTGTCTGTATACCAAACGGTTTGGGCGCTCGCGTCACTACTATTGTGGAACGGGTTCATGAATGCTTCCCCCGCTTTGGCAACAGAACATGCCGTTACGGTGGACCTCGATACGGAACACCAAGTCATGGACAATTTCGGCGCGTCCGATTGTTGGAGCATGCAGCTGATCGGCGGCTGGTCCCTGGAAAACAGGAACCGTATCGCTGATTTGTTGTTTTCCACCACGGACGGGATAGGGCTGTCCTGCTGGCGATTCAATCTTGGGGCGGGCAAGACGGACGACATCCGCGACCCCCTGCGCACGGCGGAAACCTTTGAAATTTCCGAAGGCGTGTATGACTGGTCGCGACAAGCCAATGAACAGTGGTTCCTGGGCGCGGCCAAGGCGCGCGGCGTGGAACAGTTCGTCGCTTTTGTGAACAGTCCGCCCGCGCGCATGACCCGGAACGGGCTGACCCGCTGTACGCCGGACGTGGGCACAACAAATCTCAAGGAAGGCTACGAGGGACAGTTCGCGCGATACCTCGCGGATATTCTGGAACATTTTCGCGACCATCCTGACGAAGCACTGCGCATCGAATTCGATTGGGTAAGCCCGGTCAACGAACCGCAGTGGGGCTGGAACGGCAACAGTCAAGAAGGAAACCGCGCCAGCAACGACGACATCAAGGCCATTGTCCTGGCGCTGCATGCGGAATTGGCCTCACGCGGCTTGCGCACCAGCATTTCCGTAGTCGAAAGCGGCAGTATGGCGGACATGTTTCTCAAGAATTTCAAGGCGTCTTATACGTATAACCATACTTACGGCAATTACCTGGACGCCTTTTGCGGCGACCCGGCAGTCAACGATAAAATCGGCAACAAGATTAGCGCCCATTCCTATTGGTTCGACCTGGTCCCCTCCAAATTAGTTCCGACACGACAAAAACTCCGTGAACAACTTGACCAATACCCCGGCTGGCAGTATTGGATGACCGAATACTGCGTGATGCAGGGGCCCGAAGGCAAGGGCGGCCACGGGCGCGACCTCACCATGGACACCGCGCTGGACGTGGCGCGGGTCATCCACTACGACCTCGCCATCAGCAACGCCTCGGCATGGCAATGGTGGCTGGCGGTGTCTCCTTACGATTACAAGGATGGCCTGATATACACGGACTACCACAAAGAAGGCGACCCGGAAACCATCTATCCTTCAAAACTGCTGTGGACACTGGGCAATTACAGTCGTTTCATACGTCCCGGCGCGGTTCGCGTTGACCTGCGCGGCGCTGATGAGAGTGACGGCCTGCTGGGCTCCGCCTATAAGGATGCCAACGCCAACGAACTGATTCTGGTATTTGTCAACATGGCGCAAACGGAAAAAGCCGTTTCTCTGCAGCTAGAGAACCTGTCGGAAGGGCGCCTGCCAAACGCATTCACTCCCTACATTACCTCTGAACAGGATGACCTGAAAGCGTATCCTTATGCGCCTGCTGGCACAACGTATACTGTTCCGGCGCGGTCTGTCGTTACCCTGGTGGGAGGTTTTGAATCCACAAACCCAGATAAACAGGCTTCCTTAGCGAAATAGGTAGGCATCAACTGAAAAAGGCGGACTCGTCACTTTTTGTCGTGGCTGTGTGTATAATGGCCCCAAGCAGCGACTGCTTTGCCCAAAACCAGCGTTATATCGGACAGATTTCCTGCGATTGAGAAACTTCCGGACCCCCCTTCCTGTTTCTGGATGGCTCACAAGTTCAAACCAAAGAGGACCGGATGCACTTCCGCGCCGGGGGCCATGATCATAACGAGACAGATTGCCGCGCGCTGCTCGACTTTGCGGATTGGCATCTCTTTGGCAAAGAACCAGAAGGTGAATTCAATAATCCGCCCTTTCCGGAATGAACGATTGATGTGGATTGTTTGCAACTAGTGGTGCAGCATCAAGATAATCAACACATCGCTTCAGTGGCGGCATATCCTCTTTGGGTAGCGTGTCAGTCATCCTGACACGGTCTCAGGATGTATTAAGGACAGAAAAGGCGCTCTATGCAGATGATAGTTCCATGTTCTCAAAAAAGGGGCCGTCTTCACGGGGCTTCGATTTTGATGGCAAGGCATTTACGGCGGGCTGGAAGCATTATTTTTTTGGAGCCATACCGTATATGCTAAAGACTACACCACAAAGGAGAGTAGGTATGCTGCTTTGCGTTATATTTGCTGCCGCGGCCATGTTGACGCCGGTGGATGCAGCGGAAACCATGGGCGAGGCGGATGCCCTTCTGGGGCAATGGCTTACCGGTGAAGAGAAGGCGCGTATTGAAATATTCAAGAAGAACGGCGAGTACGAAGGGAGAATTATCTGGCTGAAGACGCCCGTCTATCCGGAAGACGATCCCGAGTACGGCAGTCCCGTACGGGACCGCCAA
>SLFT01000093.1 GCA_007124105.1 Candidatus Hydrogenedentota bacterium
TCATCCCCATTCCTGAACCCGGCGGCGCTTGCGACAGCAGCCCGCGGGCAACGCTAGGAGTGTTTCCATTGAAGAAGTTGCGTCTTTTCCTTGTAAATGTTGGTATGCGCAGTCGGCTGTACCCGCTGGTGAGTCCGCCCATGGGCCCGCTGTATCTTGCGGCGTGGCTACGCGACCGTTTCGCGCTGGACATCCAGATTGTGAATCAGCGGGTGGACAATCACTCCTGCGAGGATATTGTTCGGATGGCGACGTCCTTCGACGCGGACATCGTCGGTCTTGGCGTAATGACGCCTCACGCCCACATGCTGCCGCCCATTATTGCGGGCTTGCGGGCCGCCGCGCCGAATACACGCATCGTACTGGGCGGCCCCCATATATCGGCCTTTGGCGCGGCCGTGCTTGAGAAAGCGCCCGCAGACGCGGCCGTTGCCGGCGAGGGCGAGCGCAGCATGGAGATGTTGCTCGAGGCGCATTTGGGCGGCGGTGATTACAGCGCCATACCGGGACTCCTCTGGCGCGACGGGTCGGGCGCTGTGGTGGTGAATCCCGGCGCAACGCCTATTGTGGACGATGTTGATTCCATCCCCATGCCCGCATACGATTTGATAGATCCGACCCGCTATTGGCGTTTGCAGTCCATGCCGCCCATTCCGCGTCGCCGGTACATCTCGCTGGTAAGCAGCCGGGGCTGTCCCTATGGCTGCATGTGGTGTCATAACATCTTCGGACGCGGCTTCCGGGCGCATTCGCCCGAGCGCATTGTGGACGAGATAGTCCACTACAAAAAACAGTACGGCGTTGACGACATCGAGTTTCTGGACGACTGCTTCAATTTGCGGCCGCAGCGGGTTTTTGATTTCACGGAGACGCTGCTACAGCGCAACGGACCCATTAAGATCGCGTTTCCGAACGCGTTGCGCGCCGATCTGCTTAGCGAGGACGTGCTCGACGCCCTGGCGAAGGCGGGCACTTATTTCTCGAGTTTTGCGCTGGAGTCCGCTTCCGAGCGTATTCAGGAAATGACCCACAAACGCCTGCATATTGGCAGATTTTTGGAGACGGTGGCGCACGCGGTGGACAATAGAATCTTTACCAACGGATTCATGATGATCGGGTTCCCAGGCGAAACCGCCGAGGAAATGGAACTCACCATCAAAACAGCGTCTGAATCACAATTGCACACGGCGTCCTTTTTTACGGTGACGCCCTTTCCCGGCACGCCGCTGTTCGACTATGTGCAGGAACATCTGCCCGACAGGGTGGAACACATCAACTATTCGGCAATGGACTTCTGCCAGATGCGCATCAACCTGTCGGATGTATCCGACAACATGCTTTACTATTACCAGCGCAAGGCGAACCGGGATTTCTTTTCGCGGCCGAACCGTCTCTACCGCATCCTGCGCGATTTCCCGCAGCCTCATCTGCTGCCGCTTTACATCCCCATCGTGTTGAACCGCACCTTCAAAGGCCTGTTCTCGCGGGACGCTTAACCCGGCTCTTTCACCAGGTTTCTGTTGCGCCAGCGAATCTTGTGGGAGCAAGCGGAAATCGTGACCTGTATTTTGGTTTTCATCAGGAGTCCTTCGCGAATCGGACGCCCTCTGGCCTGGTCTTGCCGCACTGGGGTGCGGCGTTCCCAGGACCCCAGATTATCCAGTGTTAACCCGGCTATTTCATATCCTGCCCTGCGCCGTGTCCAGACGTTCGAGCAACGCGCGGGCAAGGGGGTGCTCGGGCATCAGCGTCAACACTTGGTCAACATGCATACGCGCTTCGTCAAACTTCCGCTGGAGCGCAAGACAATACGCCAGATTATGTCGGGCGCGCGTGTTTTCGGGCTCGACAGCGACAGCGCGCCGCAAATAGCTTTCCGCGTCTTCGTAACGCTCCGTGTTCATCAAGACCACACCGCACAAGCCCAAAAGGTTGGGCTGGTCAGGGTGATCCTTGAGCGCTTCTTCGGCCACCTCGAGGGCCTCGTCAAAACGTTTTTGGTCTACCAGGGCGTCAGCGTAATAGAAATATCCCAAGGGATGGTCCGGTGCATGGGCAATGACTTCGCGAAAATGCATATTGGACTGCTCAATCAACCCCTGTTCGCGCCGTACATTTGCGAGCATGTTGTGACCAAGCGGGCTGTGTCCGTCCATGATGACCAGCAGGCGTTCGGCCATTTCCTCGGTGCCTTTGTAAAAATGCTGCTGCCATACGCACAACGCGGCAAGCGTCGCCGTCACCATCGCCACAGTCGCCCAGTACCACAGGGGCATCCCGGCGGCCTCGGACGGTTCATGAGAACGGCGCCGAACGGCCAGGTCGTAGAGGCCAAAGCACACGGCCAGGTACAACCCCATGGCAGGCACATACAAATAGCGCAATGCTATCGCTTCCACCATATAACGCACGACCCCGCTTACCGGCAGCATGAAGAAGACGAACCAGCACCATCCGACCGCCACGTAGGGCCGCTTCCGCAACAGCGCCAGGGACAGCGCCGTAATCACAACAAGCACCACCGCCGATACGGCAAAGAGCGGCCACGAGGGCGGTGTATCGAAAATGGAGAAATAACCGATGCGGACGGGGTATACCAGGTGACCCAAATAGCGCGCGTAGCCGGTGACAACGTAATAGGCAGTCTCCACCAGCGTGAGACGCGAGATATGGGCCGCAAGCACATCCATATCAAGTTTTCCATAAACAGCAAAGGCGGCGCCCACCAGGGACAAAGCGAAATAGGGCGCTTTCTCGACAACAAGTTTGAAAACGGCGCGCAGCGTCTCGCGCGGCGCCCGAAACGACAGCGTAACCCGTCGCAGCGGCCAATAATCCAGCAACAGCAATCCGACGGGAATCATCACAATCAACTGTTTGCAGAGCAGCCCCAGGAACATGCAGAGCAAAGAGAATAGATAGGCGCGGCGCGACCCCTGAGTCACATAGCGCCGGTACCCCTCGAGGCAGAGCAGCATGAACACGCCCTGCATGATCTCGTTGCGCGGCATGATCTTGCTCACTGCCAGGACTTGAACCGGGTGTACGCTCATGAGCAGTGTTGCGGCAAACACGGCGGCAAAATTTCCTGTCAACCTGTACATGACCAGGAAGAAGAGGCTCATGGCCAGGGCGTGCCATGCCGTGGTTACAATATGATAGCCGCCGGGCCAGTCGCCGAAAATGTCGCTGTCCAACATAAACGATACATTGGGCAGGGGCTGATACATGGAAAGATTGGGCTGGGTAAACGCCCAATAGACATTTTCCGGGGTAAGTCCCGACATCACATGGGGATTCTGGAAGACCATTCTTGCCGGGTCGCCGCGGATATAATCGAACGTGATGTTTTGCCCGAACACCAGAACCACGGTCAGCGCGATGAACGCCATGGCCACATACGGACGCACGGCGGGACTGGACATCCAATTGCATATCCGACGCGCCCGTTCCCGCAGCGTCACGGTTTCTGCGGCGCGGGCGGACAAATTGCCGGGCTTTTTACGAGCGCCGCTTTGGGATTTTTTCTTCTTTTTTCGCTTCATGTTAAATCGCCTTGCATGTGATTGTAAATACCACTGGTATGCTGCCTCTTCCAGAACCGCCAGAAGTGAACAGCGCTTAGATGACCAACGCGAGCGATACCCGCAACCCAGATAATACGCGCGGACCAAACGCTTTTAGTCATCCAGTGCTTAACCAAATGGCTGCGCTTTTCTAACAATTGTCATGGGGGTCAACGTCTTTTCCAGGAGTTACTCGTTATATGTTACTATTCGTGTTGGTGGCTGAATGGCATCGCCCCACAACGCTGTACGCACTTGTCGCAGGCGGCCAGTGACGTAGAATCCGCGGGCGACGCCATGCTGCGTCAGGGTCAAGGCGCCAAAATCCTTTGTAATGTTTGCCAACGTTTCAAGCGCCTGCGCGCGGATACGGTCCGTAGGCGCCAGAAGAGCGATGGCCCTGGCAATAATTTTGTATTTCCACATTTGGGCGCCAAAGTATTGAGCCCGCTTTCGGAGATGAGCCTTGTCCGAATCCTTGAGTGTGCGCCACCCCTGATATTCAGTTACAATATGCCGCAAAATGGATGGTCCCAGTTCAAGAAAGTCGCGGGTATACGCCTGGTCCTGTATCTTCTGCGCTTCGACGAGGGTGAACTGTGGATGCACAAACCATGGCTGCCCAAAGGCATGCCACTCCTCAAAGGGAATGTGATGAAGAATGCGATTTTCTTGTTCAAGCCGTTTATAGAGCGGCGTCCCCGGCAAAGGCGAATAATGTGAAAATTGGCTGAATTCGGGATTGCAATCCAGGTGGGCGTCAATATCTGCCGTGATGTTCTCCCTGGTGTGCTCTTCCAACAAAAGAATTGAACTGAGAATCGTTTTAATGCCGTAGCGTTGCAGCGCACCAACCACTGACTTGCAATCTATACTGCGGTTTTTGGCGTAGTCGGCGACATCACTTTCACGGCCTATCCAAATCAATCCCGCCCCCATCTCCGCCAGTTTTTCCGGGCCGAACTGCATAACCCTGTCGGCGCTTCCAAACAGGAAGATGTCAAATATTTCACCGCTTTCCACAACACATTGACGCAATTCCTCGGCCCTTTCCAGATCAATCAAGAAATTGTCGTCGCCAACGAAGGTAATCATGGCGTCGCCGCACCGCCTTTTGACCCGCATCATCTCCTCGAACAGATCGCGCCCCCGTGTATAAAATTTTATATGACGGCGTCCAAAGAAATGACTGGGCGCGCAGAAATCACAGCCATAAGAACAGCCCAGCCCCACGGCGATATGCGGATATTTTTTGTAGCGGGTGCAGACGCCCAACACTTCCGCGCCAGCATGAAACATGTGTGGGTTTTTGTATTGGAACTCGCTGGGCATGCCCAACAAATCGCGCATAAAGCTGATGCCCTCGCCAACACACACATAGTCCACGTCCAGTATTTTTTCAATGCCCGGCAGGTTTGCGCAAAACCCGCCCACCACCAGGGTAGACTGAGGCGCAATTTCGCGGACAAGCTCGGTCATTTTTTTTATCTTTTGAAAATTAGGCAGTATCCCGCCTATCCCGATAATGTCGTACCCTTTTTTGATCTCACGGACGAAACGCGACAATGTCGGAAAATCAAGCACGGTGGTCGGGGCCTCTATGTTGTTTGCGATGGCGTGCAGGCCGAAAGAGTTGAAAGAATTCCGTATGGAGAACACCCCCTGGTATTTGGTAATCTGGTTGTGCATCAATTCGATTTTTGACCCCTCACGGCTGTAAACATCGTCCACTGCGAAGGGCTTGAAAACGGAACTTAATAATATACGGGGATACATGGCGTTATTCCTGGTTCGTGATTATCATAACGCAATGGGCGCGCGGGACACAATTGACGCAGGCTGCGGGCAAAGGTCGAAGCGTCCGCCATGCGCGCGAAAGTTGCATTATCGGCGATTGATAGACAATAATTGCGTTGTGGCGCGAGGCGCATGGTACGGTGCGGCCTTCTTGATTTGCGTACATATTCGCCTGGAACAATGCTTTCTTCAGACAACATCCGGCGCAGCTGGTTTTTCGACACAAAAAGCGAATGCACACAGTCAGACCCGTTGCGGGCCTGGCAAGTTTTGCGTACATGGTGCCGGCCCACGAGGTTTCCCATTGCCCCCGCGAACTCCCGAGGGATATCCGAAAAGGTATATAAAAAATAATATGGCAAGAAAGACACGTATTTTTATGGCGTTGGTGGGCCCGAGGCCCCGGGAAATTATCTATGTGACCCCGCCGCTCGGGCTGATGTACATCGCCGCGTGGCTGCGGGAACGCTTCGATTTGGAAATCCGCCTGGTCAATCAGCGTGTTGAAAGGTGGAGTTCCACACGACTGGTAAAAGAGGCCGCCGCCTTCGCGCCGGATATTGTCGCGCTGGGCTGTATGACGCCTTCGGCCTACGCGCTGCCTGAAGTTACCCGGGGCATGCGCGCCGCCTTGCCAGAGGCGCTTATTGTTCTGGGCGGCCCTCATGTATCGGCTTTTCGCGAGGACGCGCTTGCGGCAACCGAGGCTGATCTGGCCGTGGCGGGCGAAGGCGAAGTGGCTATGGAGCGGATACTCCAAACCTGGCTCGACGGCGGCGACATGGCGGGCATACCGGCCCTGATGCGTCGCGAACCGGACGGGTCTGTAACGACGAACCCGGGCGCGTTGCCAGTCATCGAAGACCTCGACACCATGCCGATGCCCGCTCATGACCTCATTGATTATCACAAATACCGGTGGACTTTGTCCTTCACAGCCGTACCGTACCGCAAGTACGTGGCGTTGTTCAGCAGCCGCGGATGCCCCTACGGCTGCATGTATTGCCACAATGTTTTCGGTCGCAAGTTCCGCGCCCATTCCGCTGAGCGTATGGTTGACGAAATCAAACACTGCGTCAAAACATACCAAGTAAACGAAATTGAATTTGTGGACGACTGTTTTAATCTCGACAAAAAGCGCGTGCTGGATTATACGGAACTGTTGCTCAGGGACGTGGGGCCCCTCAAAACATCGTTTCCCAACGCCGTACGAGGCGACCTGATTGATGACGACACCGCGCAGGCGCTTGGCGCGGCGGGTTTGTATTACTCGGCCTTGTCCATGGAATCAGGATCGCCGCGCATTCAAAAGTTGATAGGAAAGAATCTCAATATACCGAAGTTTCTGAAGGGGGTTGAACTGTTCGCAAAAAACGGCGTTTTTACCGTGGGCTATAACATGCTGGGCTTCCCCACGGAAACGCTCGCTGAGATGAACGAAACCATTCGCCTCGCTTCAGAATCTTATCTGCACTTGTCGTCCTTTTTCAGGGCAACCACTTTTCCGGGAACCGACCTGTTTAACTATGCGCAGCAGCAGTGCCCGGAGAAACTCGCAAAGATCGCCTTTGACGAACTGGAGTATGCCCTGATAAACGTAAATCTTTCGGCGGAATCCGATGAAACATTCGACGCCTGCGTACGCA
>SLFT01000048.1 GCA_007124105.1 Candidatus Hydrogenedentota bacterium
CAAATAAACACAGATTTTTTTGCGTTGGTGTTCCGAAAAACAAGACATTGTATATGAGTATGATACGCGAAACTTGCAAAAAGTTGTCAGCCAGCCCGGGTTAAGCGCCTACAAGAAAATTCTTTCTTATTCGTGTCTATCTGTGTCCATCTGTGGTAAAGTCTTCTGGGTCTCCTTTTCTGTTCGCTGACACCACCACCACCACCACCACCAAACCCTAAGGAATATGCTGGTGGTGGTGGTGGTTTTCCGGGACATCATTCAGGGGCTGTCTGTTGTCCGGATTGCCGCAGTCCTCCCAGTTCGCGTCGCCGGCGTAGCGGTAAACGCGTCCGGTTTCATCCGCGCCTGATTCGCAGGTGGCCGCGAAGAGGTCGCCCTTGTATACCGCCATCGCAAAAATAAACACGGCATTGCCCGGTCGGCCGCAATCGCGCCATGGCCCCGGCGCAACGCCATTGTCCATGCCCGCGAACACGTTGCGGTGGTTGGGCTGCGAATTGGACACGCCGCCGTAGTTTGCCAGTCCAAAGTTAATGCCCCGGCGCGCGTCCGCGTCGTACTTGCCCAGCAGGTCGCCCAGCCCATCATCCAAGGCCGCCTCGGTGAAGACCCACAGGGACACGGTAAAATCGCCCTGGCCGAAAGGCAGCAGTGGGTTGTGCGCAACTTCGATGAAGGCCTGACGTCCGTCAAAACGCGCGGCCTGTGCGCCGTCAGGCGCGGGCGTGGAAAAGGAAACCCCATGATTCACGCCGCGCAGCGCGGCGCCGGAGTAGTCGCGGCTGTCTTCCTGCAACGGCCAATAGGCCACGGGCGCGGCGCCCAGCAGCGCCGCCATCACGGCAATCGCGTTAACGGCTGTCATTACATACCTCTTTCTTATGGTTGGCGTATCCCGGATGCTGCCGGGAAGTTTGATGATTTTCGGTGAACCGCGCCGTCCCTTCCGGGATGTCACGTGATGGTCTTATAGTTATCGTAGGCAGTGAGCGCAATGGTTTCGAGTTGTCGCGCCACCATTTCCGGCTGGTGTTTTTCGAGGATGGTTTCGCGGGCTTTGGCGCCCAGCGCGGCGCGGAGCCCTGGTTCTTTAATGAGCCGCATCAACGCGGCGGCGTAAGCATGAACGTCATCGTCGGGCACGATAAGCCCTGTTTCTTCGTGGGTGATGGGATAGGCGGCGCTTTCGCAGGCGACCACCGCCTTGCCCGCGGCCATGGCGTTGAGCATCTTAATGGGATAGCCGGACCAGGACACGCGCGGCGCTGCAAATACGGCGTCCTGCGCCAGGAATCGGTGCAACGCGTCAAAGCCCATGATGGGCGCGATTTCGGCGTCCAGCTGTTCGGCTTTTGCCGCGGTGGCGATGATCAGGCGCGTGTTGGGCATCTTGTTCCGAACCAGTTTCATGGCGTTGAACAACAGGGGCAGATTCTGATAGGCGTCCAGGTTGCCGGTGTAGATGACCGGCGGCGCGGCTGTTGGGTGTACCGGGGCCGGCTCGAACAGGCGCGCATCTATGGGCGGCGGTACAACGGAGACCTGTTCCTGCGCGCAGCCCCGCACCACCAGGTGTCCAGCCAGACGCCGGTGCGGCGCGATAACGGCGTCGGCGCGACGCGGAAAGGTGCGGTCAAGAAAGCGCCCGATTTCCTCGGTAATGCGCGCGTTGTGGAAAAAGTGGGGCAACTCGTCGGACATGGCATTGTGCGCGAAATAAAGGATGGGCCGTTTACGGGCGAGCAGCGCCGCGAAAAGGGCCTCGTAATTGTGGGCGCACACGACCTGGATATGATGCTTTTCGATGACCCGGCGCAAGGCGAACGTGAGCGTAATATCTTGAAATGGTTTGGCAAAGGACGGACCCGGCGCCGTCTTGGCGGCGAAGGGTACGCGCGCCGCGCGATGCACATGCAGGCCGCTGTGGTCCGCGCCGACGCCGTAGCCGTACACCACCAGATGCACGTCGTGTCCGACGCTTTGCAGGCATTGCGCCGTGTTGCGCATGAATACCTGGCTGCCCTGCGGCGCCGGGTAGGGGCATGCGCCCACCATTGCAATTCTGAGACTCATCATCTTATTCCAAGTGCTGCGTTCTTTTTACTGTGGCCGGAGCATCCTTGTGCCGGCAGCCTTCAAACAACCATCACGCCATACATTTTTGACGACCGTCGTCAGTGAGTGTACTGTTTTTCCAGGGGCGGCGTCCACTCGGTTCATGCAGAATACGCAAGACAGACACAACCCGATGCGGCCGCTCTGGTGAAACGAGGGCCATGACCATGCTCCTCTCCTGTGTATGTTATAATGGGCAGGGTTCAGGCGCCCGTGTATTTATGAGGCCTTTCACCTGGCCTGGCCGACACCCTTGTGTACCTTTGAAACGACAGAGTGAATTCGGGGACATGCCGATGGTCAATTTCCTTATATGCGCACTGTTTTTCTGGAAAGACGGGACATGACAATAAGCCGCGCAACAGAAGACATTTCTTTGGTGGTGTGTTATAAGGGCGACACACGCCTGAAAACGCTGGGGAACGCTGCCAAAAAGATCTCGTCGGCCATCCAGCTGTTGGCGGCGAAAGACGTGGCGCATATTCTTGCCCATGCGGAAGAAACCCGTCTGGACTGCATTGTACTGGAGCACGACGGCAAGGCATTGCCAATGGCGGCGTATAAGCAGTTACGCGCCAGGGGCTCTTGCGCGACGACCCCCATCTTAGTGGCAACCAAAGCGGCAAACGTTGCGCCCCTGCTGGAACAGGCGACGCAAACGGCGCTTTCCGACATCTATATGACCACGGATTCGCCGCCCGCTGTGCTTGCCGCCGCGCTTACGCTTGTGCGCATCAAAAACGGGGAAGCGGCGTTGCGCACCAGCAACGACTTTCTTGCGTCGGTGGCGCAGGAACGTTCCAAGGCGCTTCAGGAAAGCGAAGAGCGCTATCGGTTCCTCTTTAACGTGTGCGGCGACGGGGTCATGGCCCTTGAACTTGTCAGCGGCGAGCCACGGTTGTTGGATGTGAACGATGTGGCGTGTAAATGGCTGGGGTATAGCCGCGAGGAATTGTTTCACATACCATTGCGTCAGTTGACAACGCTTGATCGCGTGAACATTGTGCGGGGCCGCCTCGAGAGCATTTTACAGCATAACGAGCTGTTTTTTGAGACCGTATTACGCGCGCGAGACGGCGCGAAGATACCCCTGGAAATTATGACCCGGTCTTTTACCCTTGAAGAGAACCGGCATGTGGTGGTCGCCCTGGGCAGGCGCGTGGACCCGCCTGCATTGCAGCGCAAGTCAGCGAGCCTGGAAGATGAGTACCGATTCCTGGCGACGCAGACCGGCCAGATGATTTACGACTGCAACCTTCAGTCGGGCCACCTTATCTGGGGCGGCGCCGTCGCGCAAACGTCCGGATTCACGCCCCAGCAGCTGGTGCAGGTCGGCTGGGAAGGCTGGCAGGAGCGCATCGCGCCCTCCGACCGACCGCGCGTTCAAAAGCAACTCGCCGAGGCGCTGCGCATGGTGGGAAAATATCAACTGGAATATCGCATCAACCATAAGTCCGGCGAATTACGGTACGTGGAAGATAATGGCGTAGCGCTGCCGGACCCGTCGGGCAAGGCGTACCGTCTGCTTGGCGCGGTGAAGGACATTACCGCGCGCATACGCTCCGAGGAAGAACGCCGCCGCCTTGACGACGAACTACAGCACTCACAGCGGCTGGAGAGCCTGGGCATGCTCGCAGGCGGCATCGCGCACGACTTCAATAACATACTCGCCGGCATCATCGGCCTGACCGACCTGGCGCTGCGCGAAGTGCCCACCAGCTCGCTCGCGCACGACGACCTGGTCGAAGCGTTGCAGGCCGCCAACCGCGCGAAAGAACTCGTAAAGCAGATACTGGCCTTCAGCCGACAATCCAGACAGGAACGCAACCCCATCTACCTGCACATTATCGCCCGCGAGACCATCAAACTGATGCGCGCATCGCTGCCGCCCATGATCGAAATTATAGATAACGTGGACGCCAATTCCGGCGCCGTCATGGCCAACGCCGCGCAGCTGTACCAGGTGATCACCAATTTCTGCACCAACGCCGCACAGGCCATGACCGGGCAAACAGGCAAACTGGAAATACGGGTGCGCAACGTGGAAGTGGATGAGGCAATGGTACAGCAGCATCCCGCATTGCGGCAGGGGCCGTATGTGGAACTGGCCGTTCAGGACTCGGGACACGGCATGGCGCCGTCCGTGCTGGCCCGCGTATTCGACCCCTTCTACACCACCAAGGGCCCCGGCGAGGGCACCGGCATGGGACTGGCCGTGGTGCATGGCATCATTACGGACCATGAAGGCGCTGTTTGGGCGGAAAGCAAACTGGGCGTCGGCGCCACCTTCTACGCCTATCTGCCAAGAATCGCCGGCGTTGTGGTGGAGGATTTCTTTGACAGCGACACCCTGCAACGCGGACATGAACGCATCCTGTTTGTGGACGACGACGAGGCGGTGCTTCGTTTCGCTGAATCGGCGCTGCCGCGACAGGGCTTCGAGATCACGATATGCCGCAGCGGCGAAGAAGGCCTGAAAACGTTTCGCGACAATCCCCATCTATTCGACCTGGTGATTACAGACCAGATCATGCCCAAAATGTCAGGGGAAGAACTTGCCGACGCCATCCATGCGCAAACCCCCGATATTCCGATCATCTTGTTTACCGGGTTCAGCGAGGAGCTCCCCTGGGAACGCCTGCATGAGGTCGGCATCAATGAAGTGGTATTAAAACCAATTATCGTCAAAGACCTGGTGGACGCCATACGCCGCGCCATAGACGGCATAACACAATAGATACTACGGGGGGCGGTATGCCCCTTCTTCCCGCCTTCCCCCTGCCACAAGAAGCGCACCATATATTGTGTTACCCCCAACATGTAGATTCAGGAGCGCTATATCTTGTATTTGCCCTCAATATATGGTACAGTATAGGAGCGTTTACGCTTGGAGGCGTCTGGGATGACGCTGTACTACGAATACGCCGTTGTGGCAATGGAGAAAATTGGTGCGTAAATATACGGTGATAGAAAGAGCGCTGTGCGCCCTTTTTACGGGCCTTGTGCTATTAAGCGCACTTGACGCATCAGCCAGTGTTGTGTTGCGCAAGGAGCTGGAATCCGGCGTATACGCGGCAATTCGGGGCGGACAAGTGTTATTTCTGGAATGCAGCCCGCCCCAGGGCAACCAGGCGCAGGCCTTGCTTGAACGATACCTGGCGGACGGCGACGACTGGCGTTTGTACAAGGATCGGATCGCCGTGGCGATCGCATTCAATAAGCTGAAGCCCAAGGCGCAACGCGAGGTGCTTGAAGCCGTCTTCCCGCTTGATTATGTTGATGCGGCAGGCTGGTGGCATACAGTGCGTTTTGCCCAGGGCGACGGCGAAGAGTCCATCGCCGCGCTGGCGGAATGGCTTACCGGCTCCAGCGCCGATTTACAGAAGATTCTTGCCCACGAGGCGAACAGGAATCTTCGCGAACCACTGAACCGGGGCGACCGCATTCTTATCCCACAACCCCTGTTGCTCCCCGTCATGAAGACGCATTCGCCGCAACCGCCGCCGCCGCCGCCGCCGGTTGTACCGGCGCCGACGCCGAAACCGATTGCGCCCCTTTCAGCGCCGGAACCGGTTGTGACGGCGTCCCTCGAATCAGCGACAGAGACCCGCGATCCGGTTGCGTCGTTAACGATTGCCAACGGCAACGATTTCACCGACGGGTTGCTGGAATACGGAGAAGACCGGGACGGCCCCTACGCCATCTACCGGCTCCAATCAGGTGAAAGCCTGTACTCCGCCGTGGTGGTGCGTTTTACTGACTATCGCGAAAACGCTGATATTCAGCAGGCCTGTGAAATTATCCAACGGCGCAGCGGCATCCGCAACGTGCATCGCATGAGCGCGGGTCAACCAGTGTTGATCCCCCTTGACATGCTCTCCGACCGGTATCAGCCCGCGGGCTCCGAACAACGCATCACCTGGGAAGCCATTCGCGAAGAGGCGCGCCGTTTACGCGAACAGCGCGTGGGCACCAAAGACCTCGACGGCGTGGTGGTGATTCTCGACCCCGGTCATGGCGGACGCGACCGGGGCGCGGCTATCCCGCATCTGGGTCTCTATGAAAATGAAATCAACTACGACATCGTATCGCGGATCAAGCATCTGCTCGAAACATATACACAAGCAAGGGTATATGTCACCGTCTACGATCGCCAAAAGGGATATGCGCAAACAGACGCCACACGCTTCACCCACACCCAGAACGCCGTGGTATTGACAACGCCCAACTACGCCAATGACGACGCGCGGGTCTCGGCAAATCTGCGCTGGTATCTCGCCAACGACATTTTTTACCGGGAGCTGGATAAAGGAACGGACGAGCGGAAGGTCATTTTCGCGAGCATCCATTGCGACGCTTTGTTCAACCAATCCTTGCGCGGCGCCATGGTATACGTGCCCGGCGCGCAATATCGTCGTGAGTCAGAAAGGCCGTCGGGAAGCATTTACAATCATTTCGAGGAAGTGCGGCGCAATCCCACGGCCAGCAGCACCGCAGCGCAACGAACGCGCGACGAAGCGCTTTCCCGCAACTTTGCGTTAACGCTGCTGCAAACCATGCGCACCAACGACCCACCCTTGAAAGTACACGACGCCGGCGACCCCATACGCAATGTGATCCGCCAAAGTCGAGGCCGCGCCTACCTGCCCGCCGTACTGCGCAATACCACCGTACCCACAAAAGTGCTCATTGAAGTAGCCAATATGACCAATCCCACCGACCAGCAACGTCTGGCAGACCCGCAATGGCGGCAGTGGTTCGCGGAGGCCTTTGTGAACGCCCTGCGCAACCACTTTGATCATTAGGCCATCCGCAGTTCCACATCCTGTTTCGTGCTGTGCGCGTTGCCGGAAGCAGACATTGACAGGCAAGAACCCTAATCGTCGCCA
>SLFT01000241.1 GCA_007124105.1 Candidatus Hydrogenedentota bacterium
CGTACTCTTTCCCGCGCCGGTATGTCCGACCACGGCGACATGTTCGCCCGGCTGGATTTTCAGGGAGACGTCGCGCAGAATCCAACGCGCGTCTTTCGCGTCGTCCTGTCCCGGTTCGTCATACGCGAACCAGACGTTGTCGAGTTCGATGCGGCCCTCGAAACGCGGCGCGGGCACGGCATCGGTCGGGTCCACGATTTCTGGTTCCGTATCGAGCAGTTTGAAGACCCGTTCCGATGCGGCCATGGCCTCGAGCAGCAGGTTATAGCGGTCGGCCAGCGCGCGAATGGGTCCGAAGAATCTGTCGGACAGCAGTATGAACGCGAAGATTGTGCCCACGGATGCCAGGCCGCTTTGTTCCGCGCCCATGCGCATGAACATAACGCCGCAATAGAGGATGATAAGCGCGGTGGACAAGGTGCTGAAGAATTCGACAGTGGGAAAATAGACGGCGAAATTGCGCACCTGCCGCACCCATTCGTCGCGGTGGTCGGCGTTGCGTTGCTTAAACTCGCGGTAGGCGAATTTTTCGCGTCCGAACAATTGCACAATGGCGATGCCGTTGATGTGTTCCTGCATCCATGCTGTGATGCGCGCGATCTTGCGTCTTGCCTCGAGGAAGGAGTGTTGCGCGTATTTACGGAAGATGATGCTTGTGGCCAGGATAAAGGGGACGGGGCTGAGCGCGATGAGCGCCAGCTGCCAGTTCACGTAGAACATGACAAACAATACCACTACGATTGTGAGCATGTCGCTGATGACGGCGACCATGCCGCCCACAATGGTCTGCTGTATTTTTTCGATGTCGTTGGTGATGCGGTTCAAGAGCCGTCCCACGGGATTGCGGTCTATGAAACGCAGCGCCTGACGCTGCAAGTGATTGAAGAGTTCCATGCGCATGTCGTACATGCATTGCTGCCCAATGATGGCTATCATAAACATCTGCGCGTAGCGCACCAGCGCCTGGGCGATCATGAGCGCGGCCAGCGCTGCCGCCACCAGCATCAATCCGCGCATGTCGGCGTCCATCATGGCCGAGGCGGCCTCCTGCGCGTTCCCGTTTTCTGTCTCGAAGAGCGCGCGGGCGGGGTTGTTGATGTACCGGTCAACAGCGCGCATGATTAACAGGGGCGTGATATTGTTGAGTATGGACAGCAACAGCAGCAGCGCCGTGGCGATGTACATGTATTTTCGGTAGGGCCGGGTATAGGTCAGCAGTCGGCGCATAAGCCGGCTGTCGTAGGAGCGTTGTTGCAGTTCATCGTCTATGTGATATTCGCCGCTCATGATTCCTGTTCCAATCGCGCCTCGAGCATCTGCCGGCGATACATGCGCGTGTATACGCCGTTCGCGCCGATTAGTTCCTCATGTCTGCCTCGTTCGACAATGCGCCCGTTATCCAGCACGATAATATGATCGGCGTGCGCTACGGCGGATACGCGGTGCGAAATAATGACGCATGTGCGCGTGTCCATGACGCGGCGCAGCCCGCGTAGAATTTCCCGTTCTGTGTCCGCGTCAACACTGCTGAGCGTGTCGTCCAGCAGCAGGACAACCGGGTCGCGCGCGAGGGCGCGCGCCAGCATGAGCCGTTGTTTCTGGCCGCCGGACAGGTTGATGCCCCGCTCGCCGAGGAGCGTGTCCATGCCCTCGGGCATGTCGGCGATGTCGTCGGTGAAACAGGCGATGTCGCAGGCGCGCCGGACTGCGGCCTCGTCCATGTCGGGTTTGGCGAGTCGGATGTTCTCGCGGATGCTGTCGGAGAAAACGAATGTGTCCTGAGGCGCGCAGCCTACCGCGCCGCGCAACGTTTGCAGCGGGTATTGGCGGCAGTCGCGGTCGTCAATATAAATTACGCCGCGGTCCGGGTCGTATTCGCGCGAGAGCAGTGAGATGATGGTTGATTTCCCGGAGCCGGTCGGCCCTACAATAGCCAGGGTGTTGCCCGGTTCCACGGTGAAGTCAATGTCCTCGAGCGTCCATTCCTGTTCTTTCTCGTCGTTCGTTGTATAGCGGAAGTATACATGCTCGAAACGGATGCGTCCCTGTTCAATGCGCGCGTCCGTGCGGGTGTCTTCAGTGTCCACGATTTCCAGGGGCGTGGTGAGAATCTCGCTGATGCGGTTCATGCTGACCGCGCCGCGTTGATAGAGGGTGAGCACCCAGCCGAACTGCACCAGCGGCCACGCGAGCATGGCGGTAACGATCATGAACGCGGTGAAATCGCCGATTGCCAGTTCGCCGGCGATCACCATGAGTCCGCCTCGATAGATAATGAGCAAGATGGTGACGCCCACCATGAAATCAATGAGCGGCCATGCAAAGGACATGACAGCGGCAAGTACAACATTGGCGCGTTTATATTCCTGTGATACCGTCTCGAAGGCGCGCGTTTCTCGGTCCTCGATGGCGTAAGCGCGCACGACCCGCGCGCCGGCGAGATTCTCCTGGGCGCGCGCTGAAATGGTGGAGAAGATTTCCTGTACAACCTGCGACTGGCGATGCATGAACCGTATAATCAGGTAGACCACGATGGTGAGCACGGGCAACGGCAACAAGGCCCAGGCGGTGAGTTGCGGGCTGAGATAAAGCATGAGTCCGAGGGTAAAGGGGATGATGATCATGTCCGCGGTGCCCATGACGCCCGGGCCGATGAAGTCGCGCACATGGTTGATGTCGCTTGTGGCGCGGGTCATGATGTCGCCAGTGGGCGTACGGTGAAAAAAACGGGCGGGCAGGGTTAGTATGCGGTCGAAATAGGCGTTGCGCAAATCGTACTCGAACATGCGCGACGCGCCGATCATGCGTGTACGCTGGAAATAGCGCGCGAACCCGGCTGTGATGGCCGTGCCGACGAGCAACAGGAAATACACGGTGAGATGCCCGCGCGTCAGCTGTTGTTCGTCGAATCCATACACAATGGCGCGGACCACCATGGGGAACACAAGGTTGATAACGACGAACAACAGGGCCAGCGCCGCGCCAATGATATAGCGCCGCGCATAGGGGCGGTTGAACCGCCATAACGTGCGGAATGGGTTTCCGTTCAACGCTTCTGGAAAAGAGTTTGCGGGATTGTCCCGCGTCCGACCAGGCATAAGACTACTTTCGAGTTTGGATACAAGAACACAGTGTGTTTCGCGAGGGATGCCTCTGTTTATACCCCACAAGCCCGGTGGAAAACAAGCCGGGTCTTCGCTGTACTTATGGCGGCACTGTAGCGCTGTCTACATTATGAACGGTCGCGTTGCGCGTCGAAGGCGCGCACCACCGAGAGGATTTCGTCGGCCTTGAACGGTTTGAGGAGGTATCCATCGGCGCCGCAGTCATGGATGTCGCGCAGTTGCGCATCCACTGATTTGGCGGTTACAATGTACACTTTGATGCCCGCCAGTTCCGCGTTTGCCTTCAGGAGTCGGCATACGTCCCATCCGTCCATGTCGGAAATGGCGATGTCCAGCAATACCAGCCAGTATTGGCCCGTTGCGGCCATTTCGAGCGCTTCTTCGCCTGTTTCGCAACAGATCACTTCATAGTCGTCATCGGCTAGACAGCGGGTGATGAAGGTGGTAATTTCCGCGTCCTCATCCACGCAGAGGATTTTATCGCCCAGTTTCCGGCCTGTGGTTGCGCCCTGATTGAGCGCGTAATGAATACTGCTGAGCAACGTACTCTTGCGGAAGTTGCGCTTCATACGCGCCGCGGCAACATGGGCGTACTTGTCGTATAAGGCGTCGTCGTCGGTAAGGAGGATAAGCGGCGCGGGCAGTTCTTGTGCGTCGTCAAACAACGCTTCCATGTTCATGCTTTCGTGCGGCTTCGATTCGGGCACTGTAATGATGCAATCCGGATGGTATTTGTGCGCCATGGCGACGGCCGCAGCGGGATATACGGCATGGATGATGTCCATTCCCTCGGGGAGCAACAGACTGCGCAATTGCGCGCTGAGCGCGCGATCCTGGGAGATAACCTCGATGAGCAAATGGGTTTCAATGGGCAGCGGCTCGGCATCGGAATCGGATGCCTCGTGGTGCAGGGGCAGGGTAAATCGGAACGTTGATCCTTCGCCCATCTTGCTGGATGCGATGATGCGGCTTCCATGTAGCCGCACAATGTCCTGGGCAATGGAAAGGCCGATGCCGGTTCCCGCGTATTTACGCGTGGACGAGGCATCGCACTGATAGAAGCGGGTAAAGATATTTTCCAGTTCTTTCTCGGGCATGCCGATGCCGGTGTCCGATACGGCAATGTGAACGTTCTCATCGCGTATCTCGAGGTCAACGGTAATGTTGCCATTTACCTCGTTGAACTTGGCGGCGTTGGACAGCAGGTTGTTGAACACCTGCCCGAGTTTCCCCTTATCGCCTTCCACCATTAACGGCGGTCCAACAGGATGGTCGTCCGCATCGTGTACACGAAGCTCAATCGTTATCTTGCGTGGGTCGGCAAGAGGCTTCACGCTCTGTATGCTGGCGTTGACGCAGTCAATCAGATCAAAGCGGGTGAACACCATCTCCTCGGAACCTTTGTGCAGTCGCGAGAAGTCCAGCAGATTCTCGATCAACGAGACAAGTTTCTCCACATTGCGCAATGTGATGCCCAGATATTCACGTTGCGTGTCGCTGATGGGGCCGGCCTTGCCGTTGAGCACCATGTCCGTATAGCCCATAACGGCGACCAGCGGCGTCCGCAGTTCGTGAGACACATTGGAGAGCAAATTCGTTTTCATTTCATCAAGGGATTTCAATTCTTCATTGGCGGCCCGCAATTTTTCGCGGGCATGGGTGGCCTCCTCGAGCGCGCGGGTCGAGTCCTCGAGCAATTGCGCATTGCGTATTGCGGAGGCCAGGTGCGGCGCAATTTGTTCGAGCATCCGCGCTTCCTCCTCACTGAATCCGGCAATGCGTTTTGACCCGAAATTTAACGCGCCGATAATTTTTTGCTCGGCATACAGCGGAACGCACAGGCAGCTTTGAATGTACTCGGGGAATTGAAACGCGAATTCGCTTGTCTTTTCGCCCAGATTGGACACCAGCAGACAGCGCTGTTCACGAGATACCCAGCCCGCGCAGCTGTCCATGTCGTCTATGCGCGGGAACTGTTCATGTCCAGCGCGGGGCGCGGGCCATAGTTGGCGCGTTTCGAAGGAGTCATCGTCCATCCACAACGAGACCGCGGCGTAGTCAAAGTCCACCAACCATCGCACTTCGCGGGTGAGGTTGTCGTAAACGCGTTCAGGTTCCAGACTCGCATTCACCGCGTTTGCTATCTGGTTGATTGCGGCCATGCGTTCAGCGCGGTCGGACACCTCTTTCTCAAGGCGCACACTACGCGTGACGTCGCGAAACGCGCCGTCAATCCCGATGAGCTTGCCGTGCTCGTCAAAAAGGCGAATGCCCGATAGTTCCACGCATACCTCTTGCCGGTCCTGTTTAAGGAGCCATACGCGCGTACTTTCGATGTAGGGCTCTTCAGAAATATCGCCCGCTACATGCTCGAATTCCTCTTCATGCAAAAAAAACTCGTACAGTGGGCGACCCATCACATTGCCGATATTCTCGTAGCCCAGGATTGCGGCGCCGGCGGGATTCATGAACGAGATGGTATGGTCTGTCGTTGTCTGAAACACGCCTTCGCGCATGGTGGTGACCAGGTCGCGATATTTCTCCTCGGACGAGCGCAGGTGGTGCATATTCTCCCGCAACGCTTCCGCCATTTGATTGAAGGAAGCGCCCAGTTCCTCGATTTCGTCGCCCGTGTCCACCTTCAGTTTCAGGTCGAGGTTGCCTTGCCGGATGATCTGCGCGCCTTCGTTCAACAGCGACACCGGCCGGATGATGGTGTTGTTGACGATACGATAGGCCACCGCGCAAAACACGCCGATAAGCAGGGCGCTGGCGATAATGGTTGCCACTGCCGCGCGATTGATAATGGCGAAGACCTCGGGAGTGGGGCGGTGGGCGGCAATGTAGACCGGCAGTTCAGGCGTCAGGCGTCTGTAGGCCAACAGCACCGGTACGTTTCTGCCGCGTGAATTGTAGCTCCACAGCAGAAACGAGGCTTGTTCTCTGTCGGGGTATCTGGCGAAGCGTTCTGCAAGCCGCGGCGATAACTCGGAAAAAACAGGGGGCGGCGGGAAAACATCGGCGTTTTCGTCGAGGTAGATGACAAAACGGGTGTCGCCATCATAGACAATGATTTCATACCGGTCATGCTGACGTTGGCGGGGCGTTGCTTCATGGTTGAGCATTAACGCCAGTAGTTCATGGATGTTCTGACTTTCCGCAAGGTATCCCAGGGTATGGCCGTCGTCCGGCGAGATGACCGGCGTGACAAGCAGCGCGGCATAGCGATTCTGATCGGGCAGGTACTGTAAATCCAAAAAACGCGGTCGGTTAACCGATGCCAGGTTGGACAAGGTCGGCGCGCTCATCCCCTCCTGGGCCACCACCGCGTCGCCGTTCCGATCGTAGAGATAATAGAAAGACTCGCGGGCGGCGCTTGCAGCGGATTCCAGTTCGAACCTGTTCAGAATTGGTTCCAGGGGGCCGGCAACATCGTCTTCGTAGGCGCACAGCCATTCAATTATTTCTGGCATTTGTGCTATACGTACAATAATTCGTTCGCGCTCACGCACGGCAATGCGAATGCCGTCAACAGTTTTACTCGTGGCGGTGGAAAGGTTCTGGCGTACCGCAATTTGCTGCCCTTCCCGCGCGGCAAAATACCCGATGAGCAGGGCAAGAATCATAGGGATAACGCCCACCCAAAGAATGGACATTACAAACCGCTTTTCAATACTCGAACGTATTGTCTTCTTGTCCATCTACCTCCCTGAATTCAGACAGCCAGCATCCGCATCTTTGCGCGAACGCTGGCCGTCAGTATATGAAAGACTGTCATTAGAAGGTCTGGGAAAGCGCGTTGCGGCGCTGATTACCGCTGCTCATCCTTCTTCCGCAGCAATTCGCGGGCCTTGGTCAGGAATTGATCCACCTTAAAGGGCTTTGCAAGGTAATCGTCAGCGCCACAGGCAAAGATGCGCTCTATATCATGCTCTTTGTCCAGGCATGTAACCGCCATAATCGGGATATTGCGTGTTGTTTCGTTGGTGCGCAACGCGCGGCATACCTCGAAGCCATTGATTTCCGGCATGAGAAAGTCCAGAAGAATGAGATCGGGCGTAAATTGTGCCGCTTTCAGGCCTACCTCAGTGGCATTGCTCACTTTAATCAATTCACACCCTTCGTCAATCAGAATGCGCTCCATCAACGCCAACGCATCCGGGTCATCATCAACAATCATCACCTGCTTGTGTCCCACCATCTTGTCGCGGGGGAACATGTCGTACTGCTCGCGGAAGGCATCCAGATCATGCTCCAAAATACGATAATGTCCGCCAGGCGTCCGTGAGGCTTTGATCAGTCCCTGTTTGATCCAGTTCTTGATGCTATGGTGGGTGACGTGACACACTTTGGCTGCTTCGAAGGTTGTGTAGGCTTTGGGTTCTCTTTCCATCAGTCCGCTTTCCTTATAGTTGTAATGAAGTACAGTGTTCCGAGAACATAGACGTAGGAATTGCGCTTCATTCTAAACGTAATAATTTTCCACTAACAAAGTATTACGCAGAATTATACAGGATCACCATGCGGCTTGTCAACTTTATTACGAGGCTTATTGTGTTGTCTGGATGTTGCCCAGCATACCTTACAGCTCTATATGACAGGTCAGAACAAGCATTTTGCTTTGTATCGGCAGCATTCTTTCCAATACCTTGGGAACAAAGCGGTCTGCGCAAACTACGCGTTATGATTTAATATCCGTATCTGGTCTACAGATATGTATAAGAGGCGTTGATAACCCTACACGCCTGGCCGGGCAAAAATAAGGCGGTCATTTATGCAAACACTGATAAAAATAGGCATCGTCCCTGAAAAACAGTTATTTTGTCTTCACTATTATCAGTTGATTGCGTCTATGCCGACCCCGTATTGAACAGCGGTGTGGACAGGTAACGCTCACCTGAGTCGGGGAGAATAACCACAATCGTCTTGTTTTTGTAGTCGTCCCGATTTGCCAGTCGCAGCGCGACCGCTGCTGCCGCGCCACAGCTGATGCCTGCAATGATGCCCTCTTCCTTCGCCAGCCGCCGAGAGGTCTCGAAGGCTTCGTCGTCGGTGACGGTTTCCACCTTGTCAATGAGCGCCATGTCAAGCACATCAGGAATGAAGCCGGCGCCGATGCCCTGAATTTTATGCTTGCCAGGCTGGCCGCCTGACAACACGGGGGACGCTGCCGGTTCAACAGCCACACTTTGCAGCGTTTTATTCTTTTCCTGCTTGATATAGCGGGAGATGCCGGTAATGGTGCCGCCAGTGCCCACACCCGAAACCAGCACATCAACGTCGCCGTCGGTGTCTTCCCATATCTCCGGGCCGGTTGTCTTGAAGTGAATCTCGGGGTTCGCGGGATTCTTAAATTGCTGGGGCAGGAAATAGTCGGGATTCTCTGAGGCGATACGCTCGGCTTCGGTGATGGCGCCGGGCATCCCTTTCTCGCCGGGAGTAAGCACTAGTTCCGCGCCAAAAGCCTTTAACATGGCGCGGCGCTCGAGGCTCATGGTTTCCGGCATGGTCAGGATGAGTTTATAATTGCGAGCGGCTGCCACAAAGGCCAGGGCGATGCCCGTATTCCCGGAGGTTGGTTCCACAATAACGCCGCCCGGTTTCAACGCGCCTCGTTTTTCGGCGTCCCAGATCATGTTGGCGCCGATGCGGCATTTTACCGAATAGGCAGGATTGCGCCCTTCAATCTTTGCCAGAACATGCCTGGCCTTGATGCCTTTGGCAAGAGTGTTTAACTGCACCAGGGGCGTACGTCCGATCGAAAAGCTGTTGTCTTTGTAAATATTCATGCCACATCTCCTTTAGCAAGTAGCGCCATAAAATGTTCCGCAAAGCCACGCATGACACGCCCGCGCTTCGCATTTCCTGTGAAAGATACACCTGTAAGGTAGTATATAGGAAACACGCGGCACTCGCATCATATTCCTACTATATCACTTTACATTGTAGTGTTTCAAGGCAGGGATTTATGATATATGCAGTATTGTAAGCGATTCCAGTGCGGGAATCAATAGCCGGAAGAGGGACAGGGAGTAGGAGACAGGGGACAGTTGGGTGTGATATGCGGACTGTGCTATAACAAGCGCCCATGCGGCCAGATTGTGCGTGGGCATTATCATGGTAAACAGGAAACGATGATGGAAGCGATTTTGTATTGGCGATGCTACGATTGGGGAACAACTGGGTTGTGTCCCGTGCTTATGCTTCATGGATTTATGGGACGCGGCGATGACTGGCAGCAGGTGTCGGAGCATCTGGCGCCGTCGCGGCAGTGCCTGTGTCCTGATCTGCCGGGCCACGGGGCAACGGCCGCTGATCCCGTGAATGGGGCGGCGGGCATGCCGGAGATTGCGGAGGCCTTGTTGGCGGGGTTGGAAGCGCGCGGTGTGACGCAATGCGCCCTGGTCGGTTACTCCATGGGCGGGCGCCTGGCGCTCTATCTTGCCGTGCGTTATCCACAACGCTTTTCCTGTCTGCTCTTGGAGTCTGCATCTCCGGGCCTGCGCACAACGAGCGAGCGGCAGCAACGCCAGGTACATGACGAAGCGCTGGAGGAGAAACTGACGGCCTTGGGAGAAGACGATGCGGCCTTTGCAGCCTTTCTGCGTACGTGGTACCGCCAGCCCTTGTTTGCGACAATATCGCGCCGGCCAGGGTTGTACGATGCGCTGGTTCAGCGTCGGCTTCAAAACCATCCGCCATCACTGGCCGCCTCATTGCGCGGGGTCGGTATTGCGTCGCAGCCTAGTCTGTGGGAGGCGCTTTCCGGACTGCGACTTCCCACGTTGTTGATCACTGGCGCGGCGGATAAAAAATATTGCGATATAAACGCGGCCATGGCGGCGCGCATGCCTATGGCGTCACACATAACCATGGACGGCTGCGGCCATATACCGCACCTGGAACGTCCCGACGCGTTCCGCACGGCGCTCGCTCTTTTTTTGCGGAAGTATGACCAGGGTGTGAAGAAGACGTTATAAGTGCCCCCGGCAATCTGATATACTCATTGCCATGAATGTGGCGTTTGAAACAATGGGAGAAATAGAATGAAAATACATGTTCTACTACTGGCGCTTCTTTGTATCGTGGGTTTGAGTTGCGGTGCTGTCGCTTCGGAATCTGGCAAAGTGGAGAAAGTTAAGGACATAGTGATTTACAGCGACGCGCGATTTTACAGCGCCTTTCCGTCGGTAGTGCAACGCCCCGACGGCGAATTGCTGGTGGCGTTTCGGCGCGCGCCCGAGCGTCGTTATCTCGGCGAGCCCAGTTCCAATCATACGGATCCCAACTCATATCTTGTGTTGGTGCGTTCGTGTGATAATGGGGGTACGTGGACAACCGAACCGGAGCTGATTTTTGCCCATCCCTTTGGCGGTTCACAGGACCCGTGCATGACCCAGCTGCGGGACGGCACAATTGTTTGCAGTAGTTACGGGTGGGCGCTGTTGCGCGGCGATGCGGCAGCGCAGATACCTGATACGCTGCGTCACGGCGACTTTGTTTTTATGGGCGGTTATCTGCTTCGTTCCACGGACGGTGGTGATTCGTGGCAGGGGCCGATACTGCCGCCGCCTGTTTCCGAGAGTGTGACGCATACAGTATTCAAGACGCCATGCCCGGCGTACAATCGTGGGCCCATGTGCGAGAGCCGCAACGGCACACTCTATTGGGCTGTGGCGTCGCAGGCGCGGCTGCAACCCCGCCTGACCGAGGTACATTTGATGGCTTCGACCGATGGCGGCCTTACCTGGGACTATAGAACGCCTGTCGCCCGGGATGACGCAGTAAGTTTTAATGAGACCGCGCTGTATGAAACAAGCGGGGGCGACCTGCTCGCGTTTATGCGTACGGCGGATTTCAACGATCACACCGTGATGGCGCGTTCGACCGACGGCGGCAACAGCTTTGAACCATGGATAGACACGGGATTTCAGGGGCATCCCCATTGCGCCGCTCCATTGCCGGACGGACGCATCTTGCTGGTATATGGCTACCGCCATGCCCCCTATGGCATACGCGCGCGCGTACTTGACGCGGAAGGGCGCGAGATCGAAAGCAGCGAAGAGATTATATTGCGGGATGACGGCGGCAACAGCGATTTGGGGTATCCCTGGGTGACCGCCATGGCCGACGGCAACTATCTGGTCGCCTATTACTTTAACCAGGAGAACGGAACACGGCATATTGCCGGAACAATCCTGTCCGTCCGATAGTGTAGAAAGACGCTTATGACCATGACATCGCGGGAGCGCGTGGAGCGCGCCATTCGTTTCGAGAAGCCGGACCGTGCGCCCTATAATTTCTGGATGGACCGACGCCGCATGGCGGAACTGGAATCCACCTTCGGCCCAGAGTTCCGCGTAACCCATTTCGGTGTGGATGTCATCGAAAGCTACGGATGTGTGCCAGCCTTTCCCACGGGCGAATTCAAAGCCCAGGCCGGCACGCACTGGATGGTGAAGGAATTGTTCGAGGACTGGCGAGATGCCGCCTCCATTCCCATGCCCCCATTGGATTACACCGTCCTATTCGCGGGACTTGAAGCGCACCTCGAACAGTTTCCCGATCATGCGGTCATTGTGAATTCACCCAATGTACTGACCCTGATCGAGGCCATGCGCAAACAGGAGCAGGTGTACGTGGACATGATGCTCTATCCGGATGCCGTACAGGCGTTTTTTCATCGCATTTCCGATATAATGGCCGTCGTGGCGGAACGGGCCTGTACCTACGATATTACCGCCCTGTACGTGCAGGACGACGTGGCATACAACAATGGGTTGTTTATTTCGCCCGATCTGCTGCGTGAATACATTCTGCCCCACTGGAAGAAAGTGATTGACATCGGCCATGCGCACAATGTCCCCATCTTCTTTCACACTGACGGCAAAGTGGATACGTTATGGCCCTTGTTTCGAGATGAACTTGGCGTACGCATGTTGAACCCCCTGCAACCGGAACTACACGATTTCGACGCCTTCAAGCGGACGAACCACGGCGAAATGGGGGTGTACGGCGGACTGGCAACCAACCGTATCCACGAGATGACGCCTGAAGAGGTGGAAGCGCATGTACAGCATGTTTTCGCACAGCTAGGCGCTGACGGCGGCTTGATTCTGTCCAGCCACGATATTGATTATGCGGTAAGTGTAGAACAGCTCACGGCGCTGTCCCGGGCCGTTGCTGCCTGTGTGTATTAAGTCTGGTACAGCGCAATGCGGCGATGGGGAGCGTTCGTGACAGACGCGTGGCCAATCGCACGGGGAACGGCGCATTTGTAAAGTTTTATTTGGCATGAAGGTTTGTATAGGATCGTAAGCGTTGGGGGCTTGTGGCGCTACCGTGCGGGCCTTTGATATTTTGTTTTAGTCGTGGCCGGCAGGAGTAGTTTTTCCTGTGCCAACGGGAAACAGTGTTGCCGCCACCTTCTGTTAATATGGCGTCGGACGCCTTAAAAGCAGTGCGGGTGGAGGCGCTTGCAGTTCGTGCTGAAACATTGCGAACGCAATGAGGTTGAAACGATACAGAAAGGAAGGCATAGTGAAAATTGATATGGCCGAGTTGGGAATGGCATTGACAGTTCATCATCCTGAAGTGGATTTTTATCTGGACAAGGAAACGGGGGAAATCATTCTGGAAACACAAGATGTTGATTTGGACGAAGAGTTGGACAAAGAGGAGTTGTCGCAGCACCCTGACCGCTACCTTCATATCGAGCCCATAGATTCGCGCACAGGCTATCGGATCATGGAAGACTTTGTTTTTAATCTGCCGGACGGCCCGGCAAAGGAACTGCTGGAACGGGCCTTGTCCTGGAAAAAGCCTTTCAGCAATTTCAAGTCGGCGTTGCACGAATTTCCGGAACTTCGGAAGGATTGGGATGAGCATTATGAAAAACGGGTGCAAAAGAATGCACGGGAATGGCTTATTTTCCATGAGATTGAGGTTGAAAACGTAACGGGCAAGGAGTAAGTGTATGAAAACGAGGAGTCGTCATGAACCTGCGCGGCGGCCACCGTGTCTGCCTGTTCTTTTAGCCCTGTTTGCGGTTTTTGTTGCCGCGACCGGCGCCGCGGCGCCGAGTGTCTCTGGTATTGTGACGGACAGCGCAGGTGTGGCGCTTGCGAACATCGAGGTATGCCTGTACGCCTATGACGTCCCGGATTTCACGTCTGAACACGTACACGCCCGTGCTCTCACCGACGGGGCGGGCTGCTTTTCCCTTGACGCGCCGGCAACGGGCGATGTGCTGTTGGTTTTGGGGGGCGACGAGGGCGCGGGCCGTGTGAAGGCGACGGCGTCGGAAGGGGGCGAGCCTGTGGAACTGTGCTATCCGGTACGCACGGAAATTGTACTGCTCCACGACAACGATCTGCATTTTAACTTCAATCATCGCGAGGCGTTTCAAACACTGGTGGACAAGTACAGGGCGCGCAACGACAACGTGTTTTTGTTGAATGCAGGGGATGTATTTATTCGGCACCCTGACCGTTGGCCTTTCCCGGGCGAAGACGGATACTTTGCATCGGCTTCGTCCATGATTGAAACGATGAACGACATTGGCTATGACGCGATGACCCTGGGCAATCATGAACTGGATTACATCAGCGACCTGACCCGGCGCGCGCTAGAAAAAGCACGATTCCCGTTGCTTGGCGCCAATATTGAAATTACTACGGACAAGCTGCCGCCTCTGCAACCCTATTACGTTTTCGCCACGGAAGAGCGTTACAGCGTGGTTGTGCTGGGGCTCACCAGTTTCAATAAAGAAGGGGTAAACAGTCTTGACCCGATGCGTGTTGCGAAAGAATACAGCTGCCTGCGCGACAGCTATGATGTGTTTGTCGCCCTCACCCATATTGGCAACAGCACAGACCGCGAACTGGCGGAGGAACTGCACGTCCTTGATGTTATTATCGGCGGCCATACCCACGGTCTGTTGGAAGAGGCAGCGCCTATCGGCGATGTGCTGTTCGCTCGCGCCGGCGGCACCACCAGCGGTCATCCGGTGGGCCCTGAACAAGCGAAATATCTGGGCGCTGTTACCGTTGTGCTAGAGAACGGCCGGGTCGTCGAAAAGAGCGGCTATGTGCGAACGTTGGACTCCGAGTCGGCGGTCGAAATGCCCGTTGAAAAAATTGCGCCCGCGCCCTGAAAAGTGCTATACTTTCGCCATTCAATTTCACAGGGGCGTCATTCCGTATCTATTCATCGGAAACAATTCGGGTGTCCGGCAGTGTATGTCGGATACCAGGCGCCCCGAGGTACAACCCGAACTGGAGGAGTCTATTTATGGCATTGGTAACAATGCGCGAACTGCTGGAAGCGGGCATACATTTCGGCCATCAAACCCGCCGCTGGAACCCCAAGATGGCCCGTTACATCTACGCGCAGCGCAACGGCATCTATATTGTTGATCTGCAACATTCGCTGCGTCAGATATATCGTTCCTATGCGCTGGTGCGCGACATCGTGACCGAAGGCGGCCATGTGCTGTTTGTGGGCACCAAGCGCCAGGCCCAGGACGCCATCAAACAAGAGGCGGAACGGTGCGGCATGTATTATGTGACCACCCGCTGGCTCGGCGGCACACTGACCAACTATCAGACCGTGCGCAACAGCATCAGCGAACTGTTTCGTTTGCAGGGCATGGAAAAAGACGGCACTATCGAGCGTTTCAGCAAGAAGGAAGCCGCCATGATGCGCAAGCAGCGCATTAAATTGGAAAAGAACCTGCTCGGCATACAGCAGATGCCCGGCATCCCGAATGTAATGTTCATTATAGACATCAAGCGCGAGGCCATTGCGGTGCGCGAAGCGCGCAGGCTTAAAATTCCCTCTATTGGCGTAGTGGACACCAACAGCGACCCGGACGATGTAGATCTGCCGATTCCGGGCAACGACGACGCCATCCGTGCGGTAAATCTCTATTGCCGGATTATTGCCGATGCCGCCATTGAGGGCAAGATGCGCGCTGAGAAGATACGCGCTGAGGAAGAAGCGGAACGCCGCAGCCGTCGCGAAGGCGCGGACGCCGAAGGGGACGAGGACGCCGCCGTTGAACTGACGTCTGAAACGCCCGCGGAAGGCGAGGCGCAAGCGGCTTCCGACGACGCCTATGACGCGCAGTATGAGGCTGAGAAGCAGGCGGACGCCGATGCGCCCGAAACTTCTGAGGCCGCCGCTGTCGTTGAACCCACGCAGGCGAATGCGCCCGAAACTTCCGAGGCCGGCGCAGTTGTTGAACCTGCGCAGACCGATGCGCCCGAGACCGAAGAATAGCGCCGTTGTTGAAGGCGTTCACCGATCCCAATAATGCATATACCATAATGTCTGAAGATATACAGATGAAGGAGATTTCTAATTCATGGCCATCACAGCAGCACAGGTAAAAGAATTGCGCGACGCCACTGGCGCGGGCATGATGGATTGTAAACACGCGCTCGCGGAAAAGAACGGCGACTTCGACGAAGCCGTCAAGTATTTGCGCGAGAAAGGCATGGCCAAGGCGGCCAAACGCGCCAGCAAGGTTGCGTCTGAAGGCGCCGTTGGTTCTTATATTCACATGGGCGGCAAGATCGGCGTACTCGTGGAAGTGAACTGCGAAACCGATTTCGTTGCCCGGGGCGACATCTTCCAGGAATTTGTGAAAGACGTGTGCCTGCAAATCTGTTCCACCGCGCCGCAATGGGTAACGAAGGACGAAGTGCCCGAGGCCGCGTACCAGGACGAGAAAGAAGTGTATATCAAGCAGGCGGCGGATACAGGCAAGCCGTCCGAGATTTGTGAGAAAATAGCTGAAGGTAAAATGAACAAGTGGTTCAGCGAAGTGTGCCTGCTCGAACAGCCTTTCGTGAAGGACGATAAGAAGACCATAAGCGATCTGATTGCCGAGCTGACAGGCAAGTGCGGCGAGAAAGTGGCAATACGCCGCTTCGTGCGCTTCCAACTTGGCGAAGGCATCGAAAAAGAAGAGCAGGATTTTGCCGCGGAAGTGGCGGCGGAACTTGCCAAATCGCAATAGTGCGTGTCCGTGAGGCGTTGCCGTCCAATGGAGGAGACCCGTGCTGTTCGCGCGCAGGCCGCGCAACAACAGCCGGGTTTCTGTGTGTGGCGTGAAGCGCCTGCGGCGTTGTAAAAACAGCAACCGGGAGTATGAACGTGTCCGCACCAGTCTATAAGCGGGTGATGCTTAAACTGAGCGGCCAGGCGCTCGAGGGCGTTCAAGGCCGCGGCGGCATTGATTTTGATACGGTTGGCTGTTTTTGCGACGAGGTCGTGGAAGTGGCGCGCATGGGCGTGCAGATTGGCATGGTCATCGGCGGGGGCAACATCTTCCGGGGTGAACGCGGCGTGGAGACCGGGCTGGACCGTCCCACCGGCGATTACATGGGCATGTTGGCCACGGTCATTAACTCGCTGGCCATCCAGGCCTCGCTGGAAAAGCGCGGCGTCATGACGCGGGTTATGAGCGCCATTGAAATGCCGCCTGTGGCCGAGCGATACATCCGGCGTCGGGCTACGCGCCATCTTGACAAGGGCCGCGTGGTCATTTTCGCGGCGGGCACGGGCAATCCCTTTTTTACCACCGATACGGCCGCTGCGCTGCGCGCGAGCGAAATTAACGCTGATATCGTGATGAAAGCGACCCGCGTGGACGGCGTGTACGAGGACGACCCTGAAACCAACAAAGACGCAAAACGCTATGAGAATCTTAGCTACACGGAAGTGCTGTCGCGACGGTTGCGCGTGATGGACGCCACCGCCATTTCGCTGTGTCGCGAGAACAACCTGCCCGTGTTGGTTTTTGACCTGACGCAACCAGGCAATTTACTGAAGGTGATTGTAGGAGAGCCGATAGGCACGTTGGTAACGGGAGAATAAGTTATGCCGCATACCGTCACGATGAAGGAAGCCAAGGATAAGATGGACAAAAGCGTGGAGGCCTTCCACCAGGAATTGGGCAATCTGCGCACAGGCCGCGCCAATCCCGGCATGTTCGACAGCCTGGACTTCGAAGTGTATGGCGCAAAGATGAAATTGAACCAGCTGGGCACGGTGACCGTGCCCGACCCGCAGACCATCGCCATTGATCTGTGGGATAAAACGCAGATGAATGTGGTGGAAAAAGCGTTGCGCGCATCGCCGCTTGATATCAATCCGTCCAACGACGGACGTCTCATCCGCGTGCCCATTCCGCCGCTTACAGAAGAGCGCCGGCGTGATATTGTGAAGCTGGCCGGTAAATGCGCCGAGGAGGCGCGGGTCGCCATACGCAACATTCGCCGACATGCGATTGACACGATCAAGTCCCTGCAAAAAGACGGCGAGGTGCCCGAGGACGATGCGCACAGGCTCAGCGACGAGATACAGAAAATGACGGATAAGCACATCCAGGATATTGACGACGCCTTGAAAGTCAAGGAAGCCGATATCATGGAGGTATGACCGGGGCGCGCATGTCGCCCGATGCTGTGCTGTATATTCCGCGGCAGGCGCGAGTGCGTTCTGCCGCGTTTTTTATTTCTCTTGTACCTGTCTAGCATGATGTCTTCTTAAATAAAAGTTTTAGATTCTGTAGGATGGGTGAAGCGAAGCGGAACCCACCGGTAAACGTGTTGCGGCAGAATGATGGGTTCCGCTTCGCTTTATCCACCCTACTTTCTCTTTTTGACCAATGAAAGGGGCGTGTATCATGGAACACGCAACAGCGCCGGACAGCCGCATTGACCTGCAACGCATACCCGCCCATATTGCGATTATCATGGACGGGAACGGACGCTGGGCCAAGCGCCAGGGGAAGACGCGTTCGCAGGGGCATGAAGCCGGCGCGCGCAATGTGCGGCTTGTCACCGAGGCGTGCCGCGAACTGGGCGTACGCGCCCTCACATTGTTCGCCTTCAGCACGGAAAACTGGAACCGACCCAAGCGGGAAGTGGACTCGCTGTTCAGGCTTATCAGCCGCGCCATGAAACAATACGCCGACAAAATTAACGAGACCGATGTGCGGCTGCGCCATCTGGGCGAGATGGACGGGCTGCCGGAACACGCCGCCCGGGACGTGCGCAAATGTATGGAACAGACCCGTAACAACAAAACGATGGACGTGTGCGTGGCGCTCAATTACGGCGGACGCGCCGAGATTGTGCAGGCCGCCCGAAAACTGGCCGATGCGGCCCGGCGCGGCGAGATTGCGCCGGAAGATATTACCGAAGAACTGTTGGCGCGACAGCTGTACCTGCCCGACCACAGCGAGGTGGACCTCTTGATCCGGACCAGCGGCGAACTGCGCATCAGCAATTTCATGCTCTGGCAAATTTCTTATGCCGAGATTGTTGTGACACCCACGCTATGGCCGGATTTTAACCGGCAGGCGTTGTATGACGCCATCGTGGAATACCAGGCGCGGGACCGGCGCTTTGGAGGACGGCCATGAAGAAGCCCCAGGGCGACGGTATGCTTATGCGCTTTGTCACCGCCTTTACGTTAATTCCGATCCTGGTGCTGGTGGTATGGCTGCCTGCGTTGCGGCATGTCTATGTCGCCATCATTGTGGCGCTGGTGCTGCTGGGCGCGCGCGAATTTTTCAAGATGGCCGCGCAAACGGGCATCGAAGTGGCCGAACGCTCGGGCACGGTACTGGCCGGCTTGCTCGCCCTCAGCGCGGGCTTCGCCGTGAACGGCGGCTACGCGCCCCATCTGGCGTTGACGGTTGCCGTATTTGTTGTGGCCACTATCCATCTGTTTTCGGCGCGACATACCATCGCCGGCCTGTCAACGTCCGTGTTCGGCCTTGTATATGTCGGCTATTGCGGCTCTTTCTTCGTGGCCTTGCACCAGACGCCGCAGCAGGGGCCCGCACTGATTACCATGCTCGTTGCGCTTATCGGCTGTTCGGACACTGGCGCGTATCTGGTCGGGTCGGCTATTGGCCGCCATAAACTCGCGCCTACCATCAGCCCCAACAAGACCATCGAGGGCAGCGTGGCCGCCCTTGTGAGCGCGGCGGCGGCGGGCACGGCCTTGTTCGCGCTGAAAACACAACTCGGGTGGCAGTCCTATCCCGACTGGCCGCTCGGCGCGTATGTAGTTACCGGGGTGTGCCTGTCTGTCGTGGGACAGATCGGCGACCTTGTCGAGTCGCTGCTCAAACGGAACGCGGGCGTGAAAGACTCCGGCGCTGTGTTCCCGGGGCACGGCGGCGCACTCGACCGATGCGACGCGTTTCTTTTCGGCGGGCCGACGCTCTATTACATGGCGTTGTCCATTGAAACATGGATACGGTGAAGGAACAGGCCCGTGAGTTGGTTTCCGTGACGACATACAGTGCAACGTCCGCCATTGCGTACGATTCGCAGACGCTGCCTGCAACCCCAACGCCACTCCAAAAGATAGCGCAATGAATATCTGGGATGATGGGACGTATGGGGCATTGTAGAGCGAGAAACCAACGGCACAAGGAAATGCATTGTCCTCGTCAGTCCCATACGCTCTTATTTTTCGGGATAACTTATAACGCAGGCTTTAGCCTGCTCGTCAAAACCATTGCAGCGCAAATCTTCTTGATTATAGAAGCAGACCGATAAGGCGCTCAACAAGGATAGCAACCTATTATGTACGAATCGGAAACAGAAACCATACAGAGTTATGCAGCGCGATTGAAAGAACTGCGCGCGTGTCTCAACACGGAACAGGTGACAAAGGACATCAAAGAGGTGGAAGGGATCATGTCCGCGCCCGGCTTCTGGGATGCGCCTGAGCAGGCGCAAAAGACGGTGCAGCGGCTCAAGGCGCTCAAGGCAGTGGTGGCCGCGCCGGATGAGTTGCAGCGGGAGGTGGACGACGCGGAAACGCTGATCGAAATGGCCGCCGAGGAAGAAGACCCCTCGATAGAAGCGGAAATTGCCGGACATCTCGCAAGCGTGGAAAAAAAATTGGGACAGCTCGAGTTGAACAGCCTTTTCATGGATATCCGCGACAGCCATCCCGCCATTGTCAGCATACATCCCGGTGCGGGCGGCACCGAGTCCTGCGATTGGGCCGAAATGCTCTATCGCATGATCACGCGCTTTTGCGAACAACGCGAATTCGAGATTGAGGTGCTCGATTATCAGCCAGGCGACGAAGCGGGACTGAAAAGCGCCTCGTTGCGCGTGTCCGGCCCGTTCGCCTACGGCACATTGAAATCCGAGGACGGCGTACATCGGCTCGTACGCATCTCGCCTTTCGACGCCAATGCGCGGCGGCACACCTCGTTCTCGGCCATTGAAGTGCTCGCCGAGGTGGACGACAGCATCGAGATTGAAATCAGCGACGACGACATCAAAATGGACGTGTTCCGGTCAAGCGGCGCGGGCGGACAGAAGGTGAACAAAACGAGCAGCGCCGTGCGACTGACACACCTGCCCACGGGCATTGTGGTGGCATGCCAGATAGAACGTTCCCAGCACCGAAACCGCGAAACGGCCATGAACATGATCAAGGCGAAACTGTACGATATCGAACTGAAACGGCAGGAAGCGGAACTCAACGCGCAACGGGAAGGACAACAGGATGTGGCATGGGGCAGCCAGATTCGCAGCTATGTGCTGCATCCCTACCAGATGATCAAGGACCACCGTACAAGCGCCGAGACGGGCAATGTAACGCGCGTACTCGATGGCGACCTCGATATGTTCATCGAAGCCTACCTCAAATGGAAACTGGAACAGAAAAGCCGCGAAAATTGAATTCCGGAATTCCCTACCGTCGCAACGCTCCGAGGGAGGTCGAGCACCCCGGCCTCCCTCTCTTTCCAGACAGCGCGAACAGGTAAAAAACATCGGCAAAACACTTCCTACGGATAATGTGCTCACGCCCGTAATCAGCGCCCGCGCTCCTCCGGAATCGGTGGCCGACTCAGACCGGAATATGCAAGGGAAGCCCTGGAGTGCCGCCGGTGCGAAAGAAGCTCGCCCCCGTTTTGTCGAATCATAAGCCCGCCAAAGCGTCGGGCACATGGAGTGACGAGTACTCGCCGGAAAAGGCTTTCGATGACGACACGGAAACACGCTGGGGCGTGGAACCGAATAGCCGCAGCAGCTGGCTGGAGGTGGACCTGGGCGAGGAGACCCCGATCAGCAAGGTTGTCATAATGGAGATAGAATTCCCGCGGATGGAACAATACCGGATCGAGGTGAAAGAAGGGATAAATGGAAGACCGTTGCCGAAGGAGAAAATATCGGCGGCATAAAAACGATTGCTTTGCCTGATATCACAGCGCGGTACGTGCGCTTAAATATTCTCAATGCCAATGAAGTCCCGACGCTGGAGGAATCCAGGGTGCTTGGGCCGGAGGAGTAGCCGTTGGCTGGGAGCCAGATGCCTGAAGATATGCTATCCCCTGCCTAACCCGGATATTTCACCAGATTTCTGTTGCGCCTGCGAATCTTACGCCATCTCAGCCACGTTGCTTGCCCGCCGACTTCGACGTGTCCCGACACGCTGTCAGCCGGCGGCCTGCGCAAAATGGCTGATCTGGCGCAATCTTCGCAGGATCACGACTTCGTTGAACTAAACAGGTGGCGCCGCCCCCCGATGGACGGTATTGATCGTATTGACGGTATTGACGGGGATGAACGGGACTGACGGATGCCGCTACA
>SLFT01000298.1 GCA_007124105.1 Candidatus Hydrogenedentota bacterium
AAACTGGACCGATTGGGCAAGGTAAAGGCGCAGTACCGGCGTCTCCAAAAAATTTCCACTACAGAAAAACAACAGGTAAGGTTAAAACTTGCGAAAAAGTGGATTGGCGAGGCGGAACAAAAGCAGGCTGCGCTGGAAAAAGGGTGGGAGGCGCCCGTTTCCGAGCGACGCATTGTCCCGGAACCTGTCCGCGAGGGCCTTTCAAAAGTGTTCAAGACAATGATCGTCATAGTGGAAGTGGTGTTTATAATCGCGGCCGGATTAATCGGAATGCATTACATCTCAGCACGGCTATCCACTGCCACGCCCGAATTTTCAGCGGACCTGCAGATGGAAGTTTCCGACGCTTCTTATACTGGCAGACTTTATTTTAAGAACCACTATATCTCCCGAACAGAAATTATGGACGATGTGTTCATAGCGAACAACGGCAAGGTGGACATGATGTTTCCCGAGGATAACGCCTATGCGAGTGTTGACGCGTCAGACCTTTTACGACGCAATCCGCTGATAGGACTGGGCGATTTCAAGGAATGGGAAAGCAACAATACTGCAGAAAAAGTGGGACGTGAAACGCTGCATGGTTTCGATTGCGATATATACGAGACGCGTCTGGATGGATCGGATGCTGTGATTACCCGGGTCTGGTATGCGCGCAGGCTCAATTTTCCCGTCAAAATAGAGAACGCCACGCCGGATCAAACAGCCCGGGTAACGGTGGCCTTGAACAACATCGAAACCGGCACACTGCCTGTAGAACTGTTCGTAATTCCCGACGCATACACAGAAACCGACCGGCGGCAACGCATCCAGCGCGAGGCCAATGGGATAAGCGATCTGCCGGACAACATGGCCGGTCTGTGGGAGTAACCCGCATATCCAACAGAATATGTGGTGAACGATGCGGGCTGAAAAAGGGGGTGGACTAAACGGCGGCATCGTGGATGAAGGAAATATATTCTGCCGGTATTTACGCTCACCATCATTGCGAGAATAAAGGACAATTGACGCTGGATAGTCTGGGTCCTGGGAACGCCGCACCCCAGTGCGGCAAGACCGGGTCGGAAGGCATTCGATTCGTGAAAGACTCCCGGTGAAAACCAAAATGTGGGTTACGGTTTCCGCTTGCCCTCAGTCGCACTGGAGTGCGGCGTTCCCAAGACCTTCATATCACACCACCACTATCAGCGGCGCACCGTAAGGTGCGATTTTGTACCCTTCACCTTGGCCAACGCCGCGAATATGCATGTTATTCGGGGCGATGTTCACGCAATGCCTCGAGATACCCTTCCATGCTGTTAAGATGGGTCAGGGTTAATCCGATAAAGGCTATTCCGTTCTCCACGGGCGCCAGGTTACGGGCAAAACGGGATGGTTGGTCAACGCTTTCAAACTTGATTGTTTGCGTTCCCGCTTCGAATTCGTAGGTGTCAAGCAGTTTGAAGATGGGGTCCATGCCAACAGCGCCGAAATCAGTGGGCGGCCCAACCTTCTTCTCGTTCATGTATATCTGATACACGCCGCTGAGCACGGAATACATGAACACGCCATCCACGCGGTAGCGTCCGGCTTCTTCTATCTCAAAATCAAACGCGATAACGGCCTCCGGCTCAATGGGCAGGTAGGCAACAGCCGGTTCCTGGGGCATGACCAGCAGCGGCGGCTCTGCGCGAAATTCCATGTCCGAGGCCATAACGATTGTGTGCGGCTGTACACGCGCTTCAAAAGGCGGGAACGGTTCTTCCGAGGAAACCGGCGGATACTGATACCAATACGCCACGGAACTCACCCAATCATAACGTTCGATAAAACCGCCTACCTCGAAATCCGTGAGCGGCGCCCGGTCGTCAAAAATGCTGCCTTTATGTTCCATCTCAAGAAGCAGCGATTCCTCGAAGGGGACGGGATCGACGATATGCCAGCGATAGGCGGACACGCGGTCGCCCGTGAAAACGCCCTCGTACAGGGTCACCCCATGAAACGGCGTATGGAATTCGCGAAACCCCCACGAATCGTTGAAATAATCCTCGGTGCCCGTGCCTAACAACTGTGGATACTCGGCGCCGTCAATGTAAAAGAAGTCGTCGCCTTCGCCAAACCAACCTGTTTCCATCTGGAAATTCGATAACACGGTGCCCACGTAATGGCCGCGTCCGGTGGTTTCCAGAATCTTGTAATTGCCCGGCTTCGCGGGCGTTTCCTGGCGATATCGCGCATGAAAATAAACGGCGTCGTCCGGCAGCGCGTCCATCTTGCGCCAGTTGATGTAGAAATAAAAGGAATTGACGTCTATGTCTTCGTTTTCATTTGTGACGGTAACTTTTATGGATTCGCGAAAGGGCATCTGCCAGTAGCAGACACGGGAGCGGCCGTTGGACGAGGTGGTTACGGGCAACGACGTAAAATCCTTGTGCGCGCCATGACCTACGCCAAAAAAATCGCCCAGCGGCGCTTCCACGCTCGGCGTTTCCATTCCGTCATAATAGATGCGCAACACCAGCGCCCGGGCATAGAAAAAGTCATAGGAACCGACCGTGTTCCAGAAATGGGTTATCATGCCGGGGCCTTCTTCTTCCATCAAAGTTATCGTGCCGCCTTCGGGTATATGCCAGGCGTCGCCGTTGCGTGTCAGGTCGGGGTGGGAACTGCTGTCCCGGCGCGCCTCATAGTCCTGGTGTACGGTGAGTGCGCTCAAACTGCCGCTGCCAGGTCTCGGCGCGGCAGGCTGCGCGTAAACGGCCATACACGCCAGGACAAGAGAAAGGAAAACAGGGATGAAAGATGACGGTCGCTTCGATGTGCGCATTGTTGAATACTCCTTTGTTTTGCTGTGTGGCTCATTGTATTAAAGCGCCGCTGAATTGAATGGCTTCAGCGTTTGTAACTGTCCAGCATGATGTCTTCGTAATAAATAATTCTAATTCTGTAGTTCTGCTGCAACATGTTTTTCGGTGGGTTTCGCTTGGCTTCACCTACCCTACAGGTCACTTTTGAGGTCTATTGACAGTTAGAAGCGTTTTTTATTAGATGACAACGCGGCAGAGCTGGCGCGTCTGTATTGCCGATTCAAGCGCGTTGATTATAACAAGCCCGACGCTGCTCGTGCGAAAAAAAGCGGGCAGCATGTTTACCTCTCTGTTATGAGAGGAGCGTGTCCAGTTCATCCACCAGCGACGCGAAGGTATGCATGGCCTCCGCCACGGGGGTAGGCGTGGTCAGATCGATCCCGGCTTGTTTCAGCGTGTCCAGGGGATACTGCGACCCGCCGGCGCACAAGAATTTCACGTATCGGTCGCGCTGTCGGGCGTTTCCGTCCGCAACACGCGACGCGATGGCAATGGCGGCGGACAGGCCTGTGGCGTATTTGTACACATAAAATGCGCGATAGAAGTGGGGGATACGCAACCCCTCGAGTTCAAGCGCCTCGTCAAGCGTAAATTCGGGGCCGAAGTAATCGTCAAGCAGGACGTAATATTCCTCGCGAAACCGTTCGAGCGTCAGCGGCTCGCCCGCCTCGGCCAGGGCGTGCAATGTCTTTTCATATTCAGCGAACATGGTCTGCCGGATAATGGTGCCGCGTATTTCGTCAATCTTTTTGCTGATAAGCAGCATCCGATCGGTCTTGGTTTTCGCGCGATCGAGCAGGTACTTGCCTAATAACTGTTCATTGACTGTTGAGGCCACCTCGGCGAGTAGAATGGGATAGTGGGCATACTGGTAGTCCTGGTTATTCATGCTGTACCAGGAATGCATGGAATGGCCCGCTTCATGGGCCAGGGTAAACACACTGTCCAGCACCTGTTCCTGATAATTCATGAGGATGTATGGCTGACAGCCGTAGCAGCCATAAGAAAAGGCGCCGCTTTCCTTGTTTCGGTTCTCGTACTTGTCCACCCAGCGCCCCGAAGTAAGCCCTTTGCGCATGGTTTTGACGTAGTCGCCGCCAAGGGGCGCCACGGCCTCGCATATCATGTCCACCGCGTCGTCATAGGGGATGTGGACGGGTTTACTCTTTACAATGGGGACGAGGCTGTCGTAGGCATGCACGGCTTTCAGGCGCAGCGCGCGTTTGCGCAGTTCCACATATTTGTGCATCGTCGGCAACGCGTCCCGTATGGCTTCGATGAGCGCGTCATATACCATTACGGGCACTTTATCATCGAACAAAGCGGCCTCGAGCGCGGAGGGATAATTGCGCGCCCGCGCCTGGTATACATCCTGCAAGACCGACCCGTTCAGCGTAGCGGCCAGCGTATTTTCATGGGCTTCCATGGCCGCGTAGTAGTTGTGAAATGCCTCCTTGCGCACGGAGCGTTTGGGTGATTCAAGCAGGCGTCTGAATGAGCTCTGCGTGATTTCCACTTCACGCCCCGTTTCGTCTTTGACAACGCCAAATTTCATGTCCGCGTCTGTCAGCTGATCAAAGACGCGCGACGGGGTGCAGGCCACCTCGCCCTGCATGGCCAGCAACCGCTCTTCAGTATGGCTCAAAATGTGGGGACGATACCGCAACAATTTTTTCAGTGCGAATTTGTACGGCTCAAGGATTGGCTCCTTCAGGAATGCCGCCATTGTTGCTTTGGGAATCGCCTGAATTTCGGGCGCAATAAAGCTCGTCTGTTCGGCGGTGTGCATGGCAAGATGCGTGAACCGCGCGACCATGCCCTGGGCGACTGGGTTCGTGATATCCTCGCAATACTTCAGCTGCGCGTACGCCACCACTTTCTCCAGGAGCATACTATACGCAGTCTGAAAATCGTAGCACCGTCGAATCATTTTTGCCGAACGCTTCAATTTTCCGCGAAAGGCGTCAAACTTCGACAGGTCGTTTTCAAGTTTTTTGAAGGTCTTGTTCCATGCCTGGTCCGACTTGAACATGAGCGCAAGATTCCAGGTATCGGCAGGGTTGACGTCAGCGCGCAACGGCGGCTGTTTAATGGAGGGTTTACGGGGCATAGATGCGTTTACTCCTCATCACTGTTTACACGGCGTGTTTCAAAATACCTTGATACTTCAATATGAACGGCGCGGCATTATACGGTTGAAAAGCGATATTCCGTCTGTGAACGATAAGTCTCGTCAGGACGCAGCACAGTGCTGGGGAAATTGGGCTGATTGGGGGAATCTGGAAAATGCTGGGTCTCAAGACAGAAACCACGCCGATGCTTGTATATTTTTCCGTCCTTGCCCACATTCGTACCGTCCAGGAAATTGCCGGAATAAAACTGAACGCCGGGCTCGGTGGTCCAGACCTCCATTACGCGTCCAGTTGTGGGTTCAGATACATGTACAGCCTGCCGCAATTCGCCGTTGTCGTCAGGGTCTATCGCGAATGTGTGATCGTACCCAATGCCGAAGAAAAGCTGCTCGTGTTCTTCTTCGATACGCTCGCCGATAAGTCTGGGTTCCCGAAAATCAAAAGGCGTGTCTTCAACAGCCTGTAATTCGCCTGTAGGTATCAGGGCGTCATTGATAGGTACAAATTGTTCGGCAAATATCGTTAATTGATGGTCGGTTATGGTGCGCGCCTCGTGTCCCGCAAGGTTAAAAAAACTATGATTGGTTAAATTCACGTGGGTGGGCGCGTCCGTTTGCGCTTCGTATTCAATCTCCAGCGTCCGGTTTTCTGTAACCCAATAGGTGACGCCGCACGCCAGGGTGCCCGGGTAGCCCTCGTCTCCGTCCGGGCTGACCAGAAGCAACCGCAACCCGACGGCGTCGTCGCGGCGCAGTGCTTTTGGCTTCCAGACGGCCCTGTCAAAGCCGTACACGCCGCCATGCAGATGATTGGGCCCGTCGTTCTGCGCCAGGGTATAGATTCTGTCTTCCAGCGTAAAGGTTCCCTGGGCGATGCGGTTGGCGTAGCGTCCCACAATAGCGCCGAAATAGGGGTGCTTGCCCAGGTATGATTTCAGTTTTTCAAAGCCCAGCACTACATCGGCCACGTTCCCTTCCTGGTCCGGAGCGCGCAGGGCAACAACACAGCCGCCGAAGTTTGTTATCTCAACCTGAAAATCGGGGCCGCCTGTCAATGTATACAAATAAACATCGTCGCCATCGGGCGTAACGCCAAATGAACGCCTATACATGTCCAACATAGTTATCCTCCTTTCCTCGACACCCAAAGATTACGACTGTGGTCAGCGCAGTGCGTTGTTATAATCGCCTGAGTGTGCGGTATCACATCCAAACAGACCCGGCCATGACGGGACTATGCCGTATACATTGCCGGTCCATCTCCATTATACAGTAAAGACGTCCTGGACGTCAGTTCTCTATCCAATGCCTTCTTTATACTTGAAATGCCGTGTCAAGAGCAAATATCAGCCATAATTACTCGGTTTGATTGTTCAACACAAGGTGAAACGTCGTCGCGGGACATGCTATACTTGCCGGCAAAAGTAAAGGGGAATGTGGGACATGCCGGTATAGTGATTACTGGACAACCATGCCCCCGGAACGCATACATCCATATTTTTCCAAACAATGTTTCGCAGTCTTAACTACGAGAGGAAACAAGCATGACTTTTCCCATTGACGTCAGCCAATACAAGTCGGTAGCCATCAATCCTTTTGAGCAGGAACTGACCGCAGAAGCGCGTCAACAGCTTCTGACCAATATACAGATTATGCGCGACGCAATCATTTTCTTCACCGCTGTAGCCGGCGCAAAGGGCCTGGGCGGTCATACCGGCGGCGCGTACAGCATCGTGCCTGAGGCGCTGATCGCGGACGCGTTCATGAAAGGTTCCGACCGGTTTTACCCCGTTCACTTTGACGAAGCGGGTCACCGAGTGGCGTTGCAATATGCGCTGGCCGCGTTCAATGGCGAAATGCCGATGGAAAAGCTGCTGGACTACCGCGCGGCGGATAAGGGGCTGTACGGGCATCCTGAAATTGACAGGGAACTGGGCATTAAATTCGCTTCCGGTCGCCTCGGTCATCTGTGGCCCTTTGTGA
>SLFT01000125.1 GCA_007124105.1 Candidatus Hydrogenedentota bacterium
CATTAAGGATTCCTTACAGTTGGAGTCTTCCACTTTGGCATTGCTGGAACGTACACTGTGATTATTACCAGCCATGAATATTTATTCCCGTAGTCATGAAATTTTGTATGTTGTTCACGCTTTAGCGTGCTGACCTTGGCGCATTTCTCAAGTTTACTTTCGCAACCCGGCACGCTAAAGCGTGAACAACATACAAAAATTTCAGAGCAGGCTTATATCGGTTCTCTTTGTACATCTATGCATTCTCCAGTTCGCGCACCAGCGTCAGCAGGAAATCCCGGTTGTCTGCGCTTAGATAACGCATTTCACCGCCCATGCGGTTGAAGGATTTGTTATAGCGCAGATAATAATCGGGATTGTCCATGGGCGGTTCGCCCTGCCGCCAGTCCCAGTGTGATTCCGCAAGATCAACCACGAGGATGAAGTGGTTGTCACAGTGTCTGCCCTGTTGAATATGGAGGTTTTGCGACATGGACAGGCTTTTCTCGAAGATCATGGGCGACATGACGGCGGAGCCGACGCTGATGTATACGCCGTCGTCCAGGTTCATGACCTGCTGCGCGTATGCGAGGAAGTCCCGTTCCGCCGCGCGTCCGATGGCGGCGCAGTGGTTCATGGGATGGGTGTAGATGATATCGTGACCGATCATGGGGTGTCCGGTGAGCGGTATACCCGCGCGGTAAGCGGCCGCCTGCAGGCCGTACTGTTTGTAGGGGTGGGGAACCATGAGGCGTCCCGGCGCAATCTCGAAGGCTTGTATACGGTCGAGCAGGTCGGCGGCGGCTGCGACGCGCGCCGGGTCGGTGTTAACGAGGGTTGTGATTTCCGTAGCCAGTTCATCTTCGCTGGGGATGTCCAGGCTTTCATTTTCAACAAAAGCGCCCACCGATTCGCCATAACCCATGCCTCGCCACGCGCCGACAATAATGGCTAGATTGAGGTAGAACCCTGTTTCGCGCCATGTTCCGAATTCGCCTTTTGTTACATTTGCGCGCACATCTTCGCTGCTGTGTCCCTGAAACGCGAATTCCCAGTCGTGAATGATTCCTGCGCCGTTGGTGGCAAGATGGGTAATCCATCCATCCTCAATGAGTTTCATGAATACGGGGGCCAGGCCGTTTTTAATAGCGTGCGCGCCGAACGCGATCATGCGCGCCCTGCCCGTTTCACGCGCCTTCACAAGGCGGGCGACCGTCTCCTTGACGACCTGCTGTTCGGCATTGGAAAATGCGCGTTGCAATGGCGCGTCGCATGGGATATGGTCGCGTTCGATGTAAACCTTGTCCTGCCGTTCGGACAACGGTTTTATGCGCAGTTTATGTCGGTCAAACAGCGGAAAGGGCATGGCTATTTCTCCTGTGTCGGCAGCGCGACGCGCACTTTACGACAGCAACTCTTTCACTATGTCCGTAGCCTGGTTCATGGCGTCGGGCAGTTTGTCCACGTCTTTTCCGCCCGCCTGGGCCATGTCGGCGCGTCCGCCGCCGCCGCCGCCCACCAGCGGCGCGAGCCGGGAAACTATTGCGCCGGCGCTGATGCGGTCTGTGAGGTCGGGGGTAACGCCAGCGGCGAGCGCCACCTTGCCGCCGCCGTCGCTGCCCAGCACGACCACGCCGGAACCGATCTTGTCCTTGCACTTGTCGAGCACGGCGCGCAGGCTTTTGGCGTCCATTTCGCCCAGATGCAGCACAAGCGCTTTCACGCCGTTAATCTCGCGCACATTGCTCATGAGGTCTGCGCCGCTTCCTGTTGCGGCGGCCTGTTTCCATTTATCCACTTCGCGGGCCAGGCGCTTGTTTTCGTCCAGCAGCGCGCGCAGCCGTGTTTCCAGTTCGTCCGGTCGCGCGCTGAGCAGGTGCGCGGCGCCCAACAACTGCCGTTCCCGGGCCTGCAACACGTCTATGGCCGGTTTGCCGCAAACCGCTTCGATGCGTCGTACGCCCGCCGCCACGGCGGACTCCGTCAGGATTGTGAACGCGCCGATAACGCCGGTGCGGCGCACATGACACCCGCCGCAGAGTTCCAGACTCGCCTCGCCCACCTTGACCACGCGCACTACGTCGTCATACTTTTCACCAAACAGCGCCATGGCGCCTTCGGCGCGCGCCTCATCAACAGGCTTAAAAGTTGTTTCCAGGGGCAAGTCGCCGCGGATATATTCATTAACCACCGCTTCAATGTCCTGGAGTCGTTCAAGGCCGATGCCTTCAAAATGGGTGAAGTCGAAGCGCAGCCGGTCGGGTCCCACAAAAGAGCCGGCCTGATGCACATGCTCGCCCAGGGCGTTGCGCAAAGCCGCCTGCAACAGATGCGTGGCCGTGTGGTGCGCCTCGGTGCGCGCGCGGCGTTCGGCGTCCACCCGGGCGGTAATTTGGTCGCCCACGCGCACCTGTCCCGACGCGATGGTCGCTTGATGAAGCACGGTCTTGTTCACGGGACATTGCGCCGTTTCAATGTGGGCGTTGCCGTTCACGCCGTCCAGGGCGCCGGTGTCGCCAATCTGGCCGCCCGCTTCCGCGTAGAAAGGCGTCTTGTCCAGAACGATCTCGGCGTGGTCGCCCTCGGAGACGCACGCCACTTCCTTTTTGTCCTGGATGATGGCTACAACGGCGGCGGCGCACTCGAGGGTTTCGTAGCCGACAAAGTCGGTGTTCCCGCAGCGTTCGCTCAGCGTTCGGTAAATGGGCGCCAGCGTCTGCTGGCCGCTGCCCGCCCAGGCGCTCCGCGCTTGTTCGCGCTGGCGTTTCATGGCCGCCTGGAAACCGTCGCGGTCAACCTGGTAGCCCCGCTCCTCGGCAACATCCGCCGCCAGGTCAAGGGGAAACCCATACGTATCGTGCAGTTTGAACAGATCGGCGCCGGGAACCGTTGTGGCGCCCTCGTTCTTCATGGTGTCGAAAATATTCTCGAGCAGGTCCATGCCCCGGGCCAACGCGCCCGCGAAACGGTCCTCCTCTGTATGGATGATCTTCTCGATTTGCGCGCGCCCTTCGCGCAATTCAGGATACTGTCTGCTCATCATATCAATGACGGTTTCGGAGACCTTGTACAAAAAGGGTTGTTCCAGTCCCAGCTCGCGCCCGAACCGCGCCGCGCGCCGCAGCAGGCGTCGCATCACATAGCCGCGTCCCTCGTTGCCGGGCAGGATGCCGTCGGCAATCATGAAGCTGAGCGCGCGAATATGATCGGCAATGACCCGGTATGGCGTTGGGTTGTCCGCGTAGTCTACGCGGGTCAGGGCGCGGGTCGCCTCGATAATGGGGAAAATGCCATCCGTGTCAAAAACAGTTTCCTTATGCTGCAACAGCGCCGCAAGCCGTTCCAGGCCCATGCCGGTGTCAATGCCGCGATTCTTGAGTGGCGGTCGCGAACCGTCTAGCTGCTGATCGAATTGTGGGAACACCAGGTTCCAGAATTCCAGGAACCGCTCCTTCGGGTCCTCTTCAAGCGTTGCGGATGGGTCTATGGCCTCACCCCGGTCGAAGAGCAGTTCCGAGCAGGGGCCGCATGCGCCGGTATCGCCGGCGGGTCCCCAGAAGTTTTCACTGGCGCCCAGCCGCACAATGCGCGATGGCGGCAATCCAATCTCTTTCTCCCATAGCAAGGCCGCTTCGTCGTCGTCCAAATACACCGAAGCAACAACCCGATCGCCGGGAATGCCCAGTACCTGCGTGGTAAATTCCCAGGCCCATTGAACGGCCTCTTCCTTGAAATAATCGCCGAAGGAGAAGTTGCCGAGCATTTCAAAAAAGGTAAGGTGGCGCGAAGTTTTGCCTACTTCGTCCAGGTCGTTTGCTTTGCCGCCGGCGCGCAGGCATTTTTGCGAGGTTGCCGCGCGACGATAGGGCGGGTTTACTTCACCTGTGTAATAGGGCTTGAACTGTACCATGCCCGCGCTGGTAAATAGAAGCGTGGGGTCGTTGCTGGGCACAAGCCGATCGCTGCGCTCGACGGTATGGCCGCGTTCACGGAAGAAGTCAAGAAAACTAGAACGTATTTCGTCACTTTTCACGGGTATATCTCCAAGGTTTACGACGGTGGGTTGCTCGTGTTATGGTAGCAAATTGGAAGGCGGCGGCGCATCTTGGACGTTCTTGCTGTTTATTGTCCCGCCACATTGATCAGCGGGTAGGAATAGACTTTCCCAAATCGGCCGTAAGGATAATAGATAAAGCGCACTTTGCCAATGATAGCCTCCATCCTTCCAAGGTACGCGAAGGGATTGCCCGGGCGTCCGCCTTGCTGACTGGTAATGAAACCGAGGCTGCTGTCCTCGCTCTGGTTTCGGTTGTCGCCCAGGTAGAAGAAGAATTCATCGGGGATGGAAACGGGCCGTTCGATTGTGTACTTCATGGGCTCGCTAATATAGGGCTCGGCGGCGTATTTTCCGTTGATAAACAATGCGCCGTCCACAACGCTGATATTGTCTCCCGGCAATCCGACAATACGTTTTACCACATACTCGCCGTCGTCGTACGCGACCACAATATCGCCGCGCGTGTATTGGCGTTCCTTGAGCGTAACAAGCATGTCCTCGGGGTACAGGCTCGGCGTCATGGAACTGGTGGGCACAATGAAAAAACGCATATTGCGATAAGCGAAAAAGTAAAGCCCCACCATGCTCAACAGCAACAGCGCCGCCATCCCAATTTCCTTGCTGTACAGGATGCGTATCAGCAGTGAGCGAGGCGGCGGGGCGTCCTTGTTAATAGGTGTTTCCAAAAGAGTCCCAATCAAAATCAGAAGGGGGGTTTATGTCATAATAGGGTAAGATGTAGATTGTGCCTGTTGCCGCCGCAACAGATCAAATGAAGGGGCGCGATTCCGTTTTCACGATTGGAGGTATAAATTGACTGACACGCTTATACGCGCAACATTTTATCCAGGCGGACGCACCGCGCTGCTCCGTCCGGGTATGACGCTCATCGAAGCCGCCGCCCGCGCGGGGTTGGTAATTAACACGCCTTGCGGCGGCGCGGGAACATGCGGCAAATGTCGCGTACGTTTTGATGGGGCGGCGCCGCAGCCTGGCGCCGTCGAGACAGCGCGGCTGGCCGCGTCCGAGATTGATCAGGGCTGGCGACTGGCCTGTCAGACGCGGCTCTCAGCGGACGGGAAGGCGCATGTGCCCCGGGCGTCGCTGTTTGGCGGCAGACACCAGATTCAGACGGCAAGCGATCATGACGGCAAACGCGCGCCGGACGGCGAAATTCGTCGTATACCCCTTGAAATGCCGCCGCCTGACATGAGCGACGCCGCGCCTGATATGACGCGGATGGAACGCGCGCTGGCCGAGGCGTTGCCGGACTGGAATCCTGCGTCCGATGCGCTTTCCGCTTCGCCGGATGTACTGCGCGTTTTGGGCGCGCGTCTTCGCGCGACGGGGTTCAAGGGCGCGGCGATTCTTCGTGGCGCGCGTTTAATTGATTATGAAGCGGTGGATGCCGCGCAGCCGTTGTACGCGCTTGCCTTTGATATTGGAACGACCACCGTGGCCGCCGCGTTGTTGGATATAGAGACAGGCGAGGAACAGGGCGTGGTCTCCACCATGAACCCGCAGACCGCATACGGCGACGACGTATTATCGCGCATCGCGTACGCGGGACGCGACGACGCGGCGCTCCGGGAACTGCAAGGGGTGATTCTGGACGCTGTGCGCGGCAGCGTTGAGCGCCTCTGCGACGAATCGGGCGCGGACGCGCGCCGGATATGCAACGTTGTATTCACGGGCAACACCACGATGCAGCACTTGTTGTGCGGTTTTAACCCAACGGCGTTAGGCGCGGCGCCCTTTGTGTCCCTGCACAAGCGCGGCGTTGCGCTGGCGGCCTCCGAATTGGGGCTCACGCTTCACCCGGAAGCGGAGGCGTATATTTTTCCGGTTGTCGGCGGCTTTGTGGGCGGCGACACAATTGCCGGGTTGCTCGCCGCTGACATGGCCCATGCCGCCGGCCCAGCGCTTATGGTAGATATTGGCACAAACGGCGAGATTGTGCTGATGCATGAGGGCGTATTACGCGCCGCGAGCACGGCGGCGGGACCCGCCTTTGAAGGCGCGCGCATTTCAGGGGGCATGCGCGCTACAAACGGCGCCATTGAGACGGTAACATACACAGACGACCTTGAATTCAGCGTAATTGGCGGCGGCGCGCCCACGGGTCTGTGCGGCAGCGGTCTGATAGACCTTTGCGGCGCGTTGTTGCGGGTCGGCGTGTTGCGAAACGACGGGCGCCTCCTGGTTGGAGACGAACTCGGCGCGGAGGTTCCCGAAGCGATTCGCCAACGAATGCGTACAGGCGCGCAGGGGGAACCAGAATGTGTATTGCATGTATCTGACGGGGCGGCCCTTACGTTTACGCAACGCGACGTCCGGGAAGTGCAGCTGGGCGCCGGCGCCATCCGCGCGGGCATCGGTATCCTGCTGAAGCAGGCGGGCATTGCGCCCGACGACCTGAAGCAGGTGTTGATTGCGGGAGGGTTCGGCAGCTTTATCCGGCGCGACAACGCGCAACGCATCGGCCTTATCCCTCATGAATTGCCCCACGACAGTATACGTTTTGCGGGCAATACGGCGTTCAGCGGCGCCAAGTGGGTTGCCGTTTCGCGCGCGGCGCGGCGCGACGCGGAAGCGCTGTCCGCCAGGGTTGTTCATGTCGAGCTCAATCAGGACCCTGATTTTGCGATGGAATTTGCCCTGGCTATGCAGTTTCCCGGTTCCTGAGACCGATCATGGTGTAAGGCGCGTCGGTGTGTGCATGGACTGGGGGCCGGGCAATGCGGGAGTGGGGAGGAAATGGAATTTCAAGAGAGAGTGCGTTCCCAAATGGGAATTTGGGAACGAGGATAATTTGGGAACGAGGATAATTTGGGAACGAGGATAATTTGGGAACGAGGATAATTTGGGAACGAGGATAATTTGGGAACGAGGATAATTTGGGAACGAGGATAATTTGGGA
>SLFT01000391.1 GCA_007124105.1 Candidatus Hydrogenedentota bacterium
CGCGACATTGTTGATTTCATGCGGGTCGGTTTCCGTGTCATAAAGTTCCTCGACAGGCTTGGACGCGGCCGCCATCCAATGCGCGCCTGGGGGCAACGCGTTTTCCGCCGCAAGCCGGTTTAAGTCCTGTTTTACGGGGCTCTGTTCCGCGTAATTGAGATGCTGATTATACGGCAGGTGTGGCTTATAGTTCCGAATATACTTATAGCGCTTGTCGCGCACCATTCGCATCATGTCGTAACGTTCGTCCATTCTGTCCCGCGCGGCAAATACATACTGCGGTTCGGCATCAAGGGCGGCGCCAAGGAACGGCTTGCCCTGCATGGACGTCGGTATGGGAACTCCCGCGAGGGCGAGCGTGGTCGGCGCCAGGTCGAGACAGCTGACAAGACGGTCCACGCGCGTCCCCGGCGTTATTCCGGTGTAATCTCGCCACTTTTCAGGCGCATAGGCAATCATGGGTATATGGATGCCTGAGTCGTAGAGCCAGCGCTTCCCGCGCGGCAGGCCAATGCCGTGGTCCGACCAGAAGATTACAATCGTATTGTCCGCAAGACCGTCGTCCTCAAGTGCTTGCAGCATGTCGGCAACCCAGTAGTCCATGGCAGTAATCAGCTCGTGATAATTTGCCCATTGACGCCGTGTTTCCGGCGTATCGGCATGGTACGGCGGTACCGTTACTTCCCCGGGGGTCTGCCGTTGCGACCCTTCAAGACGCCCCGTGATCTGTTCCAATCCATCCTGGTCCGCCCGTATCCTGGATTCATGCGTACCAACGTAATTGAACACCGCAAAAAAGGGCCGGTCTGGATTCGGACGGTTGCGCCAATGGGCGGTGGCGCTGCTCTCGTCCCATATTTCCCGCCCTATCGCGATGTTATAGTCCGTTTTGCTGTTGTTGTTGCAGTAGTAACCCGCCGCACGCAGGGGCTCGGGCAGAAATTGAAGTTGCGGCGGCGCTTCGGGCGCATGACCGGGGCCGCCGCCGCTGCGCATGTGATGGCTGCCCAGGGTTGACGCGTACACCCCGGAGATAACACAAGAGCGGTTCGGCGCACATACTGGCGCGGCGGCATAAGCATTACTGAACAGCGTTCCGCGCGCAGCGAGGCCGTCCAATGTGGGCGTGATCGCATGGGGATCGCCGTAACAACCCAGGTGGGCGCTGATATCCTCGACGGACAGCCAGAGGATGTTCGGACGCGCGTTCTGTGATTCCGACGTGCCGCTTGCGTCAGCGCAACTCATCGCCGCAATACCCGCCGCTCCGCTCATCTGAAGAAAGGTTCTACGATTTAACATTGCATATCTCCTGTTTTTAGGGCGCTGTCTTCTGACACACGGTATCGCATGCCTTCTGGCAAATACAAGAATTGCTTTCCAATCGTAATCGGTAGCATAATGGGTTCGTTACGTTAAGAGGAGACGTCGCCATGCCGGAGCTATTATCGCGCCAGGAAATCCAGCAGTTATTGCCGCAACGGCCCCGAGAAGGCCACAAAGGCACTTTCGGTCACCTGTTTGTGCTTGCGGGATCGCGCCGTTTCAGCGGCGCCGTGAAGTTGACGTGCGATGGGGCGATGCGATCGGGCGTGGGGTTGACCACGGCGGGCGTGCCCGCGCCGTTGGCGGACACGCTTGCGGCGGCATTCGTTGAACCGATGCTACTGCCGCTTCCCGTTACGGACAGCGGCTCCATTGCCTGCGAGGCTGCCGATATTGTCACAGACTTTGCCGCGGATAAGTCGGCTATGGTTGTGGGGCCGGGATTGTCTCAGGACCCCTCGACCATGCGTCTGGCGCGACGCCTGGCGCTCGAACGCGCGCTGCCGCTCTTACTTGATGCGGACGGGTTGAATGCCTTTGCCGCGCAACGTACCCGACTCGCCCTGCGCGACGCCGCGACAACTGCCGACGCGGTGTTCACGCCGCACCCCGGCGAGATGGCGCGGCTTACCGGGATGACCACAAAAGAGATACAACAGAACCGCGCGGCGGCGGCAACCAAATACGCGCCGCTGTGGCGGGCCACGGTAGTATTGAAGGGCGCGGCTACCATTATCGCGGCCCCTGACGGACGGATACGCCAAAACCCGACGGGCAACCCCGGCATGGCAACCGGCGGCGCGGGCGATGTGTTGTCAGGGGTTATTGGGGCATTGCTGGCGCAGGGGCTTGAGGCTTTTGACGCGGCCTGTATCGGCGTGTATGTTCATGGCCTGGCGGGCGATATTGCCGCCCGCGAAAAGAGCGAGCGCGGACTCATTGCCCGCGACATTATTGAGGCGTTGCCCGGCGCATGGCGCGCGATTGAGGACGCCAAACCATGAGCGGGCTGGATGCGCTGGGCGAATTCGGGCTTATCAAGGCGCTGACAGACGGGCTGCCGGAAACATCTCGCCTGCTGTGCGGCCCCGGCGACGATTGCGCCGTTGTGCAGCTTGGCGGCGGTCAGGTGTTGTTGTCTTGCGACGCCATGGTCGAGGGCATTCATTTCGGCCGCGACTGGATGTCTCCCGAGGACATCGGCTGGAAGGCGGGAGCGGCGGCGCTCAGCGACATTGCCGCCATGGGCGGCGTGGCGCGCTGCATCCTGGTTACGCTTGGGTGCGCATCCGATACGGACCCCGTTTTTCTCAAAGGACTCTATGCCGGGATTGCAGCGGTTGTCAGTGAATACGGTGTTGCCGTAGCGGGCGGCGATACAGTACGGACGCGAGAAGGCGTCTTTCTTGATGTTGCAGTTGTCGGGGAAATGGAAGACGGCATTACGCCCAGGCATCGAAGCAACGCGCGGCCAGGCGACATCATCGCCGTGACCGGCTGTCCCGGCAGCGCGGCCTTGGGTCTCCACGCCCTCGAACAAGGAGACATCACGCCAGCGACGCTTATCGAAGCGCATACACGGCCGCGCCCGCGGCTTGCCGAAGGGGCATGGCTGGCGCGGGAATCCGCCGCGCACGCCATGATAGACATTAGCGATGGAATTGCGTCTGATTTGGGGCATATTGCGGAGCGCAGCAGCGTACACATTGAAATAGAAACAGCGGCATTGCCCGTATCGCCTGAAATGCGCGTGTACGCAAAAAAGACCGGACGCGCCGTTGAAGCGTTTGCGCTGGGCGGCGGCGAAGACTATGAACTTGTTGTGACACTGGCTGCCGACGAGGCAACCGCGTTGCGCGAACGCTTTGTCGCCACGTTCGATTTGCCCTTTTCCTTTATTGGCGTCGCGCAGCCGGGGGCGGCGGGAGTGTTCTTGGACGGCAAGCCCGTTGGCAGGCAAGGCTATGATCACTTTTCCACCGGGAAATAATCCGGCGCGCCTCCCGTTTTCCATTTAATGTTGCAGCCAATGCTCGGCTTTTGTGGCTCAGGAACAGGCGCGCCCGCTAGTACGGCGTCCAGAGCGGCGCGCAAATCAGCGCCCGTCACCGGCTTGTCGTTGCCGGGGCGCGCATCATCCAACTGTCCGCGATACGCCAGTTTTCTTTCCCCGTCAAAGACAAAGAAATCCGGCGTACACGCGGCGCGGTAGGCTTTCGCCACTTCCTGGCTTTCATCGTACAGATACGGGAATGTATACCCGACCTGCCGCACCTCATCTTCCATTTTTTCGGGGCTGTCGTCCGGATGCAGGGTCACGTCATTGGACATAATCGCCACAACGCCCACACCTTTCTCCTGGTATTCCGCGCCGAGTGCGGCCAACTGCTCGCGCACATGCTTTACAAAGGGGCAGTGGTTGCAGATAAACATGACCAGCAGCGCTTTGGCGCCATCGAAATCCGACAACGACACCTGTGTCCCCGTCGCGTCAGGCAGCGTGAAATCCGGCGCCGCTGTACCCAGCGGCAGCATCGTGGATGCTGTTTGTACCATATCATCCTCCTTTTCTGCGTATGTTGCTTTTCATTCTTTAATGACACATTCCAGCGCGATTTCATTCCTCAAACATGCTCAGTGCGTGTACAATGGCGTCAACGCGAGCAATATCTGGCCGCCATAGTACAACGGCAAACCAATGTAGCGATTTATCTGACCCTGCGCAACAAACCGGTCGCGGGCAACGAAAATATCCGAGCAGTAAAAGAGGATGGCGCCAATGGGGATTAACAGACCGCCCCTGGTCGTCAACGCGCTGACGGCTAACGCCGTCATGATGGTGATCACCGTGACATACGCATATACCGGAACGCGCATGGTTCCAAGATGCGGATGCAGCCAGCGCATGATGAAGACGCCGGGAACAAGCAACACGGCCAATGCGATGCCGGCGCTGGGTATCCCCACGCCATACACGATAAAGGCGGCGCAATAGGAAACGTGGGCCAGGAAGAAAGCGATCAGCCCCAGCATGAAAATGGCGGCGCTGTGTGAAATGAGAAATAAATCGCCCCACCAGGAAAAGAACAGTCCGGCAAGGATCACCCAGCCATACGGACTATGAATGCCGCCTGAAGCGATACACAGAAAGATGAATCCTGTCGAGGCCAACATTTTGAAAAGGCCATGGAGATAGTGTTCATGGGACAAAAACCACAGCAGCAATGCCACTGTCAGCACTGTAAACCCCAAAGCGACAACAATTGCTTCCATGCTGTACTGCTCCTTTCGTGTGCCCCCGGTTTGCCCTCCTGATATAAACTGTTCGTCAGGCCGCTTGAATCTGTTGCTCCTCGCGACGGGCAATCTCGATGATGGCACTTGACGTGTCATCTGTCCATTGTTGCAGACCACAAACGAGCGGTTCGATGCGCGAATCTATTGTGTAGGCCAAACACGCTATCCGCATCCTGTCTTCCCGTTTCCTTGGGCCATCAAAAAGCGGCGACACCACCTCAAATCAATATCGCTCCATTTATGGGTGTTGCCCCGCGCCTGCGAACCAAACAACACGACAAAAGATACGGGTATCCCATGCTCTTCAAGCGTGCGAATATAACGCTGAATGATTTCTATAATAACTCGTTCAGCCATGTTAAAAGCTCCTCGATATGCCGCATCATGGCTTTTGCTTCGTCAAGTTCAGGAACAGGGGGCAAATGTTCGGGATAACGTCCTTCCAAATTGAATTCATTCCTAGCCAGTAGGAACTTGATTTTCTCTGGCGCTAATTCCAATCCGGCAAGTTCGCTTAGACGAGCCAAGTTGTGCGAGCGCGGCGCAAGGTCCCGGGTTTGCTTGCAGACATGCGCCTTCAACATCTTCTCCAACGTTTAAGTGAGCCCAGAACAATGCTTGGCGGACACGCTTTTTTTGCGAGGATATCTTGCGCCACCTGCCACTCTCCCAAACTGCCTTCCTGCCAATAGCATATTTGTTTTTCAATGTCTATCATGGTTCTATTGTAGATTTTTCTTCGTTGACGAATCAAAAACGGCCTCGCGCTTCAAACGGCGATGCCACAACCGTGATGCGCCGAGGAAAATGTGCGTCACTGTAAACAAGGGCCGTTCGCCTTCTTGTAGACATGAAATCATTTTACAGGGACTGTTGCTTTGCACACCAACTTTGTAGATAATTTGTGCTGGCAGAGACGCTTTGGCAACCAGAAATCTAAAGTTTAGGAACAAGGAGTCTGGAGCAACATGAACGAACAGAATAGACCTTTCTCACTTACCATGGGCGCTTTTCCGGAAAAGGACGGTTATCGTTTCCGGGTGTGGGCGCCCCATGCGCTCGAGATCTATGTTGTTGGTTCCTTCAACGAGTTTTCAGACACCAGCCATCCGCTTGAACGAGAAGAGGACGGCTGTTGGTCGGCCTGGTTTTCGGGTGTGTCGCTGGGCGATAAATATCGCTATCGTATTGTGACGGATACGGAAACCTTCATGCGCCTGGACCCGTATAGTCTGGACGCCAGCCATTCAGACGGCCAGACAATTATCCCCGACATGCGTTTTGATTGGAGCGACGCCTCGTTCCAGCCCCCGGAACGCAACAAGATGGTGGTATACGAGATGCATCTTGGCACGTTTACGCGTGGTGACGGCGACGACCCAGGCTCCATTAAAAACGCCATCAAGAAACTTGACTATCTGCATGACTTGGGCGTGAACGTTCTCGAGCTGATGCCCATCATGGAATTCAGCGGAAGCTACTCCTGGGGCTATAACCCGTCGTTAATATACGCCATAGAAAGCGACTACGGTTCGGTTGCCGATTTCAAGCAGTTTGTGCGCGCCGCCCACGAGCGCGGCATGGCCGTCATCCTGGACAAGGTCTACAACCATTTTGGGCCGGATGACCTGCATTTGTGGCGGTTCGATGGCTGGTATGAAAACGACAAGGGCGGCATCTATTTCTATAACGATGAGCGCAGCCAGACGCCCTGGGGCGACACGCGCCCCGATTATGGCCGTCCTGAAGTGCGCCGTTATATTCGCGAGAATATCTTGTACTGGCTGTCCGAGTATCGCGTGGACGGATTCCGCTGGGACGCCGTCGCGTATATTCGCAACGTTTTTGGTCATGACGGCGATTCTGACAATGACCTGCCCGACGGCTGGACGTTGCTTCAAGAGGTAAACGACGCCATGCACGCCCTGAATCCCAACGCGTTGGCCATTGCAGAGGACTTGCGCAAGAACACGGCCATCACCACGGCCACGGGCGACGGCGGCGCGGGATTCAACGCGCAATGGGATGCCGCGTTTGTCCACGTTGTACGCGCGGCCCTGGTGGACGCCGCGGATGAAGCGCGAAACATGGCGACGGTGCGCGACGCGCTGCTGCACCATACCGACCGGAACGTGTTCGAACGGGTCGTCTATACGGAATCGCACGATGAAGTAGCCAACGGCCAGGCGCGGCTGCCCGAGGAAGTGGACCCCGGCAAGGCGGACTCGTGGGCGGCGCGAAAGAAATCCGCACTCGGCGCGACGCTGGTGTTCACATGCCCGGGCATCCCCATGATCTTTCAGGGCCAGGA
>SLFT01000083.1 GCA_007124105.1 Candidatus Hydrogenedentota bacterium
CCGAGCAATATCGTTGCGGGCATGTTCAACTTCACCAAGTCCGATTTCTTCGAGATCGAAAACGCCGCCGAACGGGAAGTGCCGAAGGTGTCTTTTTCCTGAGATGCGCCGCTGGTTGCGTTCCATGGAAAATGCCTCGTAATAGACGGGAACACTGTCAATGTTTGAACTTATACGGGCAAACAAACGCCGCTCCATGATATTGATGATCATCATGCTGGCGCTGTTATTGTTTGTGGGCTTTGCCATTGGGTTTGCGATTATGCCCATTTACGAGCCGATCTATCTGGGCGACGCGGTGCTCTATATGCCTATTGGCGGCATGATCGGGCTGGGCATCGCTTTTCTGATCTGGGGTGTGCAGGCGGTGGCGGCGTATTCATCGGGCGACCGCCTGTTGATGGCGGCGGCGGGCGCGCGCGAAATCCAGAAACGCGATCATCCGCGCCTGTTCAACGTGGTCGAGGAGATGACGCTGGCTGCGCAGCTGCCAAAGATGCCCAAGGTGTATATCATCGAGGACATGTCGCTCAACGCTTTTGCCGCCGGACGCGACGCGAACCATGCCGCCGTGGCTGTTACCGCCGGTCTGTTGTCCAAACTGAACCGGGACCAGCTGCAAGGCGTCATCGCCCATGAAATCGCGCACATTGCAAACCGCGACGTGTTGTTCATGACGATGGCGGGCATTATGGTCGGCTCAATCATTATGCTTACCGAGGTATTCCTGCGCATGATGTGGTATTCAAGTCTGTCCGGGTCGCGTCGCTACAGTTCGCGCCGCTCGTCGCGCAGTGGGAATGGCAAGGGGCAGGTGGTTATGATGATAGTAGCATTGGTGTTGGCGATTGTGGCGCCGTTGCTGGCGCAGATGTTGTACTTTGCCTGTTCGCGCCGGCGCGAATACCTGGCCGACGCGGGCGGCGCGGTGTATACCCGCTACCCGGAGGGGTTGGCGAGCGCACTCGAGGTTATCGCCGGCAACCCGGGCGACAAGGAATCCGTCAGCAAGGCCACCGCGCCCATGTACATTGTGAACCCGTTCGAGGCGGGCAAGCGTTCCCTGTCCGCACTCACCAGTACGCATCCGCCCATCGAGGAGCGTGTGCGCATCCTGCGCGGTATGGGCGGCGGCGCGTCCTTTGCCGACTACGCCAGCGCATGGAACAACGTGGGCGGACGCGGCGCGGCCCATGTCCCCGCCTCCGCGATGGCGGCGGCAGCAGCAGCGCCGCAAGCGGCGCGCGCGGCAAGTCCGCCGGAAGCGACAACAAACGCCAAAGCGGGGCCGCCGGGAACAACGCGCCAGGCCGAACCCACCGCGCGAGAGCGACAGCGCGAAACCGGCGACCTGCTCCGACGAATGCATCATTACCGATTCGCCAACTGCGATTGCGGCATACGCATGAAGGTTCCAAAAGAATACCCAAAACCGAAAGTGAAATGCGTGCGATGCGGGAAGATGCTCGATGTGCCCAAGCAGGCATGAACGCGGCAAAGGGCTTTTGGCTGGAGCAAACAATAATCGCCGCGCCCGACGACTTCGCTTTGAAACACGTGTTTGTACAACAACGTATTCGCGGCCTTCCGTCGTGTTACGGTTTTGTTCGTTGCCTGTGTCCCCGACCGGAACAACCATAAAGGAGATAATCTTATGTTGCGACTGATGATTCTGTGCGCTGTTTTTGCAATCGGGCTGTCCACCGTGGCGTATGCGGCGGACGCCGAAATCCTTTCTGTTACGCGTATATGGGACCAGGCGGAACACAGCGCTTTCACCGGTATGATACGGCATAACGACGTCTGGTATTGCGTATTTCGCGAGGGCGCGGGCCATGTATGCCCAGACGGCGCGCTGCGCGTACTTGTCTCGAAGGACGGTGAGGCGTGGGAATCCGCCGCGCTGTTGACTTCGGACACGGCGGACTTGCGCGACGCCCAGATTTGCGTAACCCCCTCCGGCGCGCTGATGCTCAGCGGCGCCGCCGCGCTTCATGATCGCAGCGAACACTCGCATCAGACCCTGGCCTGGTTCTCGCAGGATGGACGCAACTGGAGCGACCCGGTAGAAATCGGCGAGCCGAATTTCTGGTTGTGGCGCGTCGTGTGGTACAAGGACACGGCATACAGCATCGGTTATTCCGTCACCGAAGACCGCATGATTCGGCTGTACACCAGCAAGGACGGCCGCCAGTTTGATGTGCTGGTGGAGAACATGCACGATGAAGAGTATCCCAACGAAACTTCCCTGGTGTTCCTGGAGAACGACAGTGCTGTGTGCCTGCTCCGGCGCGGCGGCACGGGCATGGTCGGCGTGTCCAAGCCGCCTTATACCGTCTGGGACTGGAAGGACCTGGGCGTACAGATTGGCGGCCCACATCATATCCAGCTGCCCGACGGGCGTTTTGTCGCCGGTGTGCGTCTCTACGACGGCCAGGTACGCACCGCGCTCTGCTGGCTGGACCCCGAGACGGGCGCCTTCGAGGAGTTCCTGACACTGCCCTCCGGCGGCGACACCAGCTATCCGGGCCTGGTCTGGCACGACGACGTCCTCTGGATAAGCTACTACTCCAGCCACGAGGGGCAATCGAACATCTATCTGGCGCAAGTGAAACTGCCGTAGACGTATCCCGACCGCTCTTTCTGGCTCACGGCAACGTTGGGAGGTTTCGATAATGCCTTTCTTTTCCCGGCGGCTATGCTCGTGTTACAATCCCGCGCATGCGCGTCGCATGGGCGCGTTGCAAACCGACCGAACGCGTGTTGCCGCGTAACTATGGGATTTTTTATGATAGAAGCGTATTTTTTTGATTTGGACGGTACCTTGGCGGATACGGAAATCTTGTGGGTGGAAGCAATGGAACTGATTGCCCGCGACCACGGCTGTGAACTCTCCCGCGAAGAGGCGCTGGAAGTGGTTTACGGTCTGGCATGGCCGGATGTATACGATCAGTTTCGGCGACGCTTTCCGGATGTTCAATGGAGTCTGGAAGAGATGGGCGCATTGCTCGGAAGGCATTTCTTTCGGTTGCGGGACAGCCGCGACATTCGTATCGAAGGGTCCATTGCGTTATTGCGCAGGCTTGCCACAACCCATCCCACTGCTGTAGTATCGGGTTCCTGCCGCGATGATGTTGAGGCCGCTATTACAACCATGGACATTGCCCCGCTGATTCGGTTCCACCTTGGCCACGAGGATTATCATCCGGGGAAGCCGCATCCCGCCTGTTATCTGAAGGCAGCGGAAATAATGGGGGTTTCGCCAGAACGTTGCGTGGTCTTTGAAGACTCAAGCGTTGGGATATCCGCGGCGAAGGACGCCGGTATGTTCGGTGTTGCGCTGGCTCGTCCGGGGCGTCCCGGGCAGGACTACGGCCGCGCTGACCTCGTGCTGGAGGATTTGGCGGCGTTTCAACCCGACATGCTCCCTGAGAGATAGCGGCCATGGCTGAAACCACGGCCGATCACGGTAACGACGCCCATGAATGACATAAACACCAGAAAGAGAGCGCTGGCGCGGTTTCGTGAGAACCCGAAGGTCTCGGTGCTCATTGTGGGCGGGGGAATCAACGGGGCTGGTTTGTTTCGCGAGTTGGCGCTTCAGGGGGTTGACGTGTTGCTCGTTGACAAGTGGGACTTCTGCGCCGGCGCCAGCTGCGCCTCGTCGCGTATGATCCACGGGGGACTGCGTTACCTGGAATTCGGCGAGTTCAGACTGGTGCGCGAATCGCTGAAGGAACGCAACCTGTTGCTCCAAAACGCGCCACACTACGTGCGACCGTTGCCAACCACCATTCCAATCCTGGCGTGGTTCTCCGGCATGGGCGCATGCATGGGAAAATTCCTGGGCATCGGGATCGCCCGGCCCGCTCATCGGGGCGCGGCAATGGTAAAAGCCGGCCTCTCCCTATACGACATTTTCACGCGCAAGGGACGGCTTGTGCCCCGGCACCGCTTTACCTCGAAACGCAAGGCACTGGCGCGCCGCCCCGCTTTGACGCCGAATATCGTATGCACGGCCACTTATTATGACGCCTGGATCAGTTATCCGGAACGCCTGTGCCTCGAACTTCTGTTGGACGGCGAGGCGCTGTGCGAAGACGCCACGGCGTTAAACTATGTGTCGTTGCAGACGGGAACCGGCCCTTCCGTTTCGTTGCGGGACATGCTTACGGGAGAGACGTTCGAAGTGCAACCGCGCGTAGTAGTAAACGCCACGGGCGCCTGGATAGACTTTACCAACCACGCGCTTGGGAACGAGACGCAGCTGATTGGCGGCACGAAGGGAGCGCATCTCGTACTGGATAACGACGCCTTGCTCGAGGCCCTCGACGGCGAAATGGTCTACTTCGAAAATGATGACGGACGCGTTGCCGTGGCGCTGCCCTGGCTGGGGAAAGTCCTTCTCGGCTCAACCGACATCCGCATAGAGAATCCCGACGAGGCGCGTTGCGAGGAGGAAGAGATTGACTATATGCTCGGCGCTGTCAGAGAAGTCATTCCCAACATTAAAATTGACCGTTCACAAATAGTGAGCCGTTTCTCAGGCGTCAGGCCATTGCCTTATAGCGACGCCTCGGCCACCGTCCAGATAAGCCGCGACCACCATTGCGCAGTAACAGAGCCCACAAAAGAAATCGGGTTCCCCGTCTATTCGCTGATAGGCGGGAAATGGACCACCTTCCGCGGCTTTTCCGAACAGGTGGCGGACACGCTGCTGGATCGGCTTGGCGCGGGGCGGCGCGCCTGTTCAGAAGAACTGGCCATTGGCGGCGGCAACGCCTTTCCGCGAACTGATATGGAACGGGCCAGATGGCTAACCGATATGAAAACCCGCGCGAATCTCGCCGAAAGTCGGCTCAACGTTCTTCTGGAACGATACGGTTCCCGGGCGGAGGCGGTCGTGGAATTTATTGCCGACGATAACGACCGGCCGCTGGTCAACCACCCCGAGTATACACAGCGTGAAATCGCGTTCATCCTCCATCACGAGCGGGTTGAGCGTCTTGACGACCTGGTTTCACGGCGCACGGCTATTGCGCTGCTGGGCGAGTTAACCCGAGAATTGCTTGATGAACTTGCGGGCATTATGGCGACAACGCGGGGCTGGTCAGACCAGGAACAACAGGACGAAGTGGTTCGCGCCATTGCTCTTCTCAAAGAAAGAAACGGGATATGCCTGTGACGATTCGAAACCAATGGCCACACAACCAATCACTAAGGAGATGGCCAACGCATGGGTAACATGACATCGGCGGAACGGGTGATGCGCGTACTGCGCCGCGAGGAACCGGACCGTGTGCCGCACTTTGAATGGCTCATTGACAAAAGGGTGCGTGAGGCCTTGTGTCCCGGCTGCAAAGACCACAACGATTTTGCCGTGCGCATGGGACACGATGCAGTGCTGGTATCGCCCCGCTTTGAAACGGAGCGGACAGGCGAGAACCTGTTCAAGAGTGAATGGGGCTACGTATCACAGCTGGGCGCGGAAGAACACGGCATCGAGGTACAGTCGCCTATCCAGACCATGAACGATTTCGACCGTTATACGCCGCCGGACGTACACATTCCAGAGCGATATACCGCTATCGCCGAGGCCGTGGCCGCCTTTAAGGGCAAAAAGGCGGTTGGCGTCCATTTGAACGATGTGTTCTCGTTGCCCCGTTATCTCATGGGCATGGAAAACTTGCTGTTGGCCGTTGCCATGGACCCTGATCTTGTCAAAGCGCTTGTGAACTTTTCTGTTGACATCAATCTGGAGATGGCCAGAGAGGTCGCCGCGCTCGATGTTGATTTCGTTTGGACAGGCGATGATTATGCGTGCAACTACGGGCCATTGATTTCGCCGGAATCCTTCCGTGACATCCTGTACGAGCCGTTGTGCCGCGTGATAGGCGGATTCCGAGCGCTGGGACTGCCGGTAATCAAACATACAGACGGTAATCTGTGGCCCATTATTGACATGATCATTGATTCCGGGATCGCCTGCCTCGACCCTATCGATCCGCAGGCCGGCATGGATTTGGCCGAGGTAAAGAATAAGTACAGCGACGTGGTGGCGTTAAAAGGGAACGTTGACTGCGCGCAAACCCTCTCTTTTGGGTCGGTTGCCGATGTTGTAGAAGAGACCAGGGCCGCCTTGCGCGTCGGAGCGCCGGGGGGCGGCTTCATTCTGTCGTCCAGCAATTCCATCCATTCAGCCGTGAAACCCGAGAATTACATGGCTATGCTCAAGACGCTCGAAGAGTACGGGGCATATCCCATTTCAGTGTAGCCTGAACCAAGGAGGACCGACCATGACCTACGTAATGGGTATTGACATCGGATCAACAAGCCTGAAGGCGCTTGTCTACGACAAAGCCGGCAATGTTGTCGCAAGCGGAAGCCGTCCCACCGAACGGTTCCACCCCAGCCCCGAGCATCCCGAATGGACCGTATGGAAACCGGAACAGATATGGGGCGGTTGCGCCGCGGCCATGAAAGAAGCCGTCCAGAAGATGGGCGACCCGTCCGCCATTGCGGGCGTCGCCGTAACAGGCATGGGCATGGACGGGATACCCGTGGACGAGACCGGCGCGTGGCTATATCCTTTTATCAGCTGGCATGATCCGCGCACTAGCCCACAACACGAATGGTGGGAGAAGAATATCGGCGCGGAGAAAGTGTTTTCCATCGGCGGCAACGTGTTATGGCCCTTCAGCACCGCGCTCAGGCTGCTCTGGATGGAAGAGCACGAGCCCGAGATATACAAGCGCATGGATAAATGGCTGCTCATCGAGGATTTTCTGAACTTCATGCTGTGTGGCGCGTACGCAACAGATTATTCAATGGCTTCCTGTACCCTGCTCTTCGATCAGCGCGCCCTGGACTGGTCCAAAGAAATGCTCGACGCGGCGGGGATTGA
>SLFT01000283.1 GCA_007124105.1 Candidatus Hydrogenedentota bacterium
AGCCGTTTCGAGCGCGTTGATGACGGCGCCCGCTTCGTGTTGGCGCAGCCGATTTGCGATTTTCATCTTTCCGCCATCTTTCTGTTTGATTGTGACCGTGTAATACAACGTGTTTCCCACCTGCATGGAGCGCTGCATTTCGATGTCCGCAACGGCGTCGAGGGGGAGCTGGTGGGCAATGCCGATGCCGAAGGGGCCGTGTTGCGCGTGTATCCCCGCACTGTTGATTTCTACGCGGCCTTTTCCGGTGAGGGTTTCCAGGGTAACGACGAACATCAGCGCGAAGAGCAGTCCGAAGATGACGGGAAAGAGGAGTGGCGCGTCGAGATGAATCAGCAGCGCGACGACGCCGCCCCAGATGACGAGGAACAGGAGCATGGACAAGGCGACGCCAGGTTGGCGCAGCATGGGGAATACAATGGCGATGCCGTTGTTGACGCCGGGTTCCAGTCGTAATCCCGCCTGCCGCAGTTTTTCGCCTGTTTGCGCTGCGTCGTCTGTTTCATAATAGGTGATGACGTGCCCCTCTTCGTCCACAATGGTTGTGGCCGCGAGGCGGCTGAGCGCCGCCGCGGTCATGGCGGGGTCGCTTTGGGGCGTCTTGAATACGGGTACTTCAAAGGCGGCGGCGTAATCCACACCCGTCATGGGCGCTTTGACGCGCAGCCGCCAGATGTGTTTGTCGCCGGGATCGCTTTCGTCGGTTTGGGGCTGGTCAATGGGGAGATGGAAATCAATGGGTATGATGGTTTCGCGGGTTCCCTGGCGCAGCGCGTCTCGAGCAATTGTCTTTTCCGTCTCCCACAGAATGGACTCACGGGTACTGCGGTTCTTCCCGCTGCCCGAGATGTATTTTCGCAGGCAACATATTTCGGCGGTTATGTCGTTTAATGGCGTCAGTTCAGTTGGTATCCGTATGTACCCATGAAGCGGGCCGCCGAGTACGCCCGGGGTTGACGTCAGGTGAAACGTGCTGTCGCCGAAGCGCATCCATTGCATGGCGTAATAAACGGCCACACCGATAATGACAACGCCGACTGCGGGGAAGATGAGTATCACAAGCGCGACGGTATTTCCCTTTTGAAGTTCTTCAGGGAGTATGGCGATTGCGATGGGTATTGAAATGGCGTTCCAAATGACGGCAAAGGCCGCGGCGCCTGTCATCTTCAGCTTGCCCGATGAATGAATAACGCCCTCGTGCCATTCCTTTTTCCAGTGCCAAGGTTCCTCTGGGTACTTTTGCTGAAGTTCCACCTGCTCGCGGCTTGCGCGTCGGTGATGAATGGCCAAACCAATAAGTCCGAAGCCCAACAGGCCAAAGACTACGCCGAAGGCCAGCGTTATGGCAGCCACTTCGATGCGCATATTTCGATACAAGACGGCCTGTTCCGGGTTGCGGGGGTTTACATAGCATCGAAACGTTTCGTTGCGGTTGCGGTATCCTGTCAGTTCGGCGTAAGTCTGTTCATGAAAAGAACCGATGGAATCGTTTGATGTATGCAGGGAAACCCGTTTACCCTGATAGCGCTGCCCCTGCCATTCGTATACATATTCCACCACGACATTTTTCGTGTCGCTGTCGCCGGAGCGGATGGTTACAAGTTCCACGTGTTCAAGCCGTGCGGGAACTTCCTGCCACGAGCGCATGTTTGCCCACGCGACGAGGGTGACAAAGAACATGCCCGTCATAAAAACGCCTACACCCGCGAAGGGCAGCGCGAAAAGAAGGAAGCACCCTGTGCCGACGCGTTCATTTGTTTGTTTTGTCATGCGTACCTTTCCATCTTGAACGTTACATTTTTTGGCATGTAAAGCATCAGCAACCTTGCCGTCCCTATCATGGAATGATTGTAACACAAGACATCGGCGCGTCGCCTGATGCGGGTATTTGAAGCGCCCGCTTTCATCGCGTAGAATAGCGCTGGATATGGATTGTGTATTACGGGCGACTGATCTCAGATGGCGGTTTTGTTTCCTGGGAACTGAAGTTCAAGGGAGAAGGTTTCATGACAAATCGAGAGCGCGTATTGGCGGCATTGCGGCATGAACAGCCAGACAAGACCCCGTTTTGCGTTGGGTTTACGCAGAAGGCGCGCGCTGCCATGGCGGCCTATCTTGATGATCCGCGCTTCGGCGAGGGGATTGACAATTGTTTCACCGTGGCGCAGACAGCGCCCGCTGATGCGTGGCGCGAGATAGAACCGGACCTTTGGGAGGACCAGTTTGGCGTGCGCTGGGACCGTTCCGTGGACAAGGACATCGGCGTTGTGGTCAATCAATTGGTTGCGTCCGATACGATTGACGGCTTCGCATTTCCCGATCCGTCGGACGCGTCGCGCTATGAAAGTCTGCCTTTATCAGAAGCGGAAAAAGGCGACCGCTTTGTGGTGGCGGAGATCGGGTTTTCGCTGTTCGAACGGGCCTGGACGCTCGCGGGCATGGAAAATTTGCTTATGGCGATGGTCTGCGACCCGCCCTTTGTACACCGGCTTCTGGACGGGATTCTGGAATTCAATCTTGCCATTATAGCGCGCGCCTGTGACAGGGCTGTGGACGCCATGTATTTTGGCGATGACTGGGGTTCGCAGCGAGGGCTTCTCATGGGGCGTGATCTGTGGCGCGCGTTTATTGAACCGCGCGTACGGGCCATGTATCAGGCGGTGAAAGCGCGGGGCCGCCATGTGGTTATCCATTCGTGCGGAAAAGTTGACGAATTGTTTCCCACGCTTATTGACGCGGGCATTGACGTTTTTAATCCGTTTCAGCCTGAAGTGATAGACGTGTATGAGGCCAAGCGCGTTTACGGCGACCGACTGTGCTTTTTTGGCGGCATCAGCACACAGCGGCTGCTTCCTTATGGTACGCCGGCGGAGGTGCGCGTGGAAGTCTCGCGACTACTCGAGCGTGTTGGCGAAAAGGGCGGTTATTTCGCCGCGCCCGCTCATGCCATCCCGCCTGATGCGCGTCCGGAGAACATCGCGGCCATGCTGGATGTGCTCCACAACCAATGATTCGTTGGACTAACCCGGAGATTTCACCAGATTTCTGTTGCGCCTGGGAATCTTACGCCATCTCAGCCACTTTGCTTGCCCGCCGAAACCTGGTGAAATATCCGGGGTAAACGCCGTGGAAATCAAGAGGTACGCGTCACTGTAAATGCGGCATCCGTTCATCCCGTCAATACGGTCAATCGGGGGCGACGCCGCCTGTTTAGTCCAACAGAGTCTTTCAGGCGGCGCGGCAGCTGAAAAGGTTTATTCGTTTTGAGACCTTTTGTGCAGCAGTTGTTCTGGCGGTATTTGCGACACGCGCGCGTTTACTTTCTCTTGGGACACCGGTTCCTTTCGTCACAGTCCAAGCCGTTTATATAAAACTGTTTACCTCGCCGAGATGGTCTGTGCGCGCTGCATTCATGCAAGGAAAGGCAAGGGATATGTGGGCTTGTATGATGAGCGTGAAAAGAAAGGAACAATGCGATGCGGTTGCAGGAAAGTGTCTGGCGCGAGGAGTGGATGACGGATGAAGAGCGCGTGGCGATGCGGCGGTTGATAACGTCGGTACGGCGCTTGTTCAAGGCGCGCAACGTGCAGGAATCGCCGCTGTTGACCTTGCGCGTGGTTGATGTGGGCGTTCACTATTTGCTGGCGCGGCGGCTGGAACGTGGTCTCACGCCTCGTGTGAATGACGACGGCGCTGCGGCTCTGGACATCAGCGGCGCGTTGGCGGACCATATCGGCAAGACGCGGGAGCGTTTGCGCAAGGCGATACGTGAACTGGAGGATGCCTGTGCGCGGCTTGGCGCGCCTGTGGACGTGGGCGTTGCGGACGCGATGGCGCCCGTGGCGCGTGAGACGCGCGACTTGTTGCACGGCGAACAGGGGGGCCACGGTACTGGCGAACAATCTGTTCCCTGTACACACAAGCGGTAGTTGCGCCTGGCGGGGCGCTCCCCTATATAATGTGTTTATGAGTGAATGCGCTTGTCATGGTGCGGCAGCGCGGATAGATGGAATTGCAACTTGCCGGAGTCACCGGCGGGAGGCACAGCAATGAAAAAGACGCAATTGTTTCTGGTAGCCCTTGCTTGTTTCCTGGTATTGTTTCTGGAAAGCGGTTGCGCGTCGCGTCCGAAGCCGCCGCGTCGCGCACAGGCCGTGGACGTGCGGATGGAGGTGTCGGCCTATGATGCGGGCAAGAAGTCCACGAACTGGAAGCGGAACTGGCGGTTGCAGCCTGTGATAGCGAGCGGTCCGAACAGGGGGCAGCCCAAAAAGGTGGGCATTACGGCGAGCGGTACGAAAGCGAAGCCTGGAACTATTGCGGCGGACACCAATCACTATCCCTTTGGCACGGTGATGTATGTGCCGGGTTATGGATATGGGCGCGTTGAAGACCGGGGCAGCGCCATCAAGGGCCCGAACAAGATAGATGTGTTCTTCAGAAGACGCAGTCGCGCCCTGGAATGGGGCCGGCAAAATTTGCGCGTTCGCGTCTGGCGATAAAGATTTTCTGATAGCTGTCCGATGGTGTCCGACGGTGCCCGACTGCGTCCGACAATACATTCTCCTTCAAAGCGGCTGCGTTCAATTCCCGCTCGGTCGCTATTTCAGGTATGTGTCGAGGAACTGAAGTACGAGCGCGTCCAGCGGTTTACCATCCACCATCGCGTCCCAGGGCCCGTGTCCAGCGTCCGACAGGGGATAGTAGTGGTGGGGGACGCCATGTTCCCGGCATTGGGCGTCAATGTTTTCGGCGGGCAGCAGCGACAGCCCGGTTGTAAAATCCTTTGCGCCGTGGACGGTCATAATGGGCGGGGCATTTTCTGAAAACAGTTCGAGGAAGAAATCCGCCGTACCCCAGAGGTTTACAATAGCGGCGGCGCGCGCTTCAACCTGTGTGTTGTTCTCGGGCGGCGGTGGGAAATCGGGGCCGTCGTCGCTGAACTGGTCTGGCTCGGAGAGTCCCGCGCCGAGCGCGGCGATTGCGCCGGCGCTTGCCCCGATCAGGGCGACGCGGTGAGGATCAACCTCGTAGGCCGCGGCATTGGCGTGGACATGGCGCAATGCGGTTTTCGTATCCACCACGGCCGCGTGGGCGGCCTTGCTGAGCGGGTCGTCATAAGGCAGGGGCGCGGGCGGGTTGTCTCGTATCAGCCGATAGGCGATGAGGAAGCACGCGTACCCATGTTTTGCGAGCGTATGCGCCAGTTGAACCTGTTGCTCATCGTTCCTGGCGCCGCGCTCGAATGCGCCGCCATGAATCAAGATTGCCGCCGGATAGGGCGGCGCGACAGTTCGCGGCGGCGCGATAACGTCCATGCGCAACGGCTGCGGCGTGGGCGTCTCCCTTTCCTTTTCGGCCATGAAGGCGTTTCCATAGACGATGTTGCGGGTTATTCGCGACTGGTGCTCGGACGGCGCGCGCGCGCAGTTTATCGCGAACGGGGCGAAGAGCGCCAAAGGCAAAATCAATGATAGTGAGGCAAGCGTTTTCATAGGACTGATCATACAACTTTCTGGCATGGCGGCGCATGTTTGCGCCGTAGTGCGCCGGGCGTGTCGGGACTGTTTCATGGTGATGCAGGGAACATACTTTTTTTCGATTACGAATCACGAATGACGATTGCGAAGACTATGCGCAGGTCACGGTATTTGTAGACGCATGGAGACAGTGCATGATGACAGACAATTGCTTGAAAGAGAAAGAATTGCTTGCGGCGCTGGCGCGTCGTGGGTTGGATGGGGACGCCGCGGCGCGGTGGCTGGGGTTGGCGCGGCGCGAGCGCTTCGCGGCGACCTATCTGACCGACCGCGAGGGACGGCCATGGCGGGCGCGTCCTTATCAACGGGATTCATTGGAGTCGCGGGCGTTGCGCAAAGTTCATTGCGACGGACGCGACGTGGGCAAGACCGCGGAAATTGAAATCATCGCCTGTTGGGCCATGGTGGCGTGTCCTGATTCAGAGATGTTGATTGCCACGCAATGCGAAAACCATTTGTTCCCCCTGATGCATCGTCTGGCCCGCCGTTTTCAGACCACGCCCGCTTTCGCGCCGTCCCTGGCGGAGATGCGCCGTTCGCCGTCGTGGCATTTCCGGTTTTCGAACAACTTTGCGCTCTGGGGACGCATAGCCGGCCCGCGCGGCATCAATTTCCAGGGCATGCACGTGGACTGGCAGATAGTTGACGAGGCGCAAGAGATGACGGAAACATCGTGGGGCGAGTTGTACCAGGCGCTGAATGGCGGCGGGCGCCGCTGGGTGTACGGCGTGCCCAATGGATTGCGCAACACCTTTTACCGCATGACCTGCATGACCGACTTCGAGCAATACAACTGGCCGAGCAGTTTGAACCCGGAGTTCACCCGCGAGAAGGAAGCCGAGCTGGCCCGACTTTATGGGGGCCGCATGTCCCCGGGCTATATTCATCGCGTGTTGGGGCAACATGGCGAACCGGCCCACGCGGTGTTCGCGTTGGACGATTATCTTGCCTGTGTAGACAGGGGCCTGAGCGACGTGTCGCAGGTGGTGCGCGAGGGAGACGACTTTGCCGCGCCGGCGGGGATTGCGCCGGGTCGCTATTACCTGGGCTGCGATCTGGGCTACGCCCGCGACCCCTCGGAATTCATGGTGTATCTTGACGCGCCGCCGCACGTGGTGAATGTGCTGCGGGTTCGGCTCGAGGGCGTAAACTACAATCGGCAACAGCACATTATTGAGACACTGGATCAGGCGTACCAGTTTCAACGTATCGGCCTTGACGCCGGCAACAACGGACGCGCCGTGGCGCACGCGCTGATGGCGCATGGTCACGACTGGTGTCGTCGGGTGGACGCCATCGAGTTCGGCGCGACGCTGGACGTGGACATGATGCCGGACGGACGCCC
>SLFT01000176.1 GCA_007124105.1 Candidatus Hydrogenedentota bacterium
AGATCAGTTTCTCATGACACGCTGGGGCGCCCTGGCCCGTGAAAATGTGGCTGCCGCGTCCAAGTCGCCGCAAAGCGGCTGGAAGCGACTTCTACTTTACATGCCAGACGGAAACGCCCGCGTTACTATTCGATTTCGCTGACGCGGTTGTTTTCGTCCACATGCACAATGACGGGATGATAACTGGGCGCCTCCTGGGCATCCATTTGCGCGAAAGTGATGGCGATAATCAGATCGCCCTGCTGGCCCAACCGCGCGGCCGCGCCGTTCAGGCACACCACGCCGCTGCCCCGCTCGCCCTCAATCACATACGTGACAAAGCGGTCGCCCGAGTTGATGTTCAACACATGCACTTGCTCATACTCAAGCATGCCTGCCGCATCCATCAGGTCGCGATCAAGGGTCAGGCTGCCCTTGTAGTGCAGATTGGCTTCGGTCACCGTTGCGCGGTGTACCTTGCTTTTCATCATTGTTACCAACATAGCCTGTCTACTCCTTTCCGGCGGCGGTTGTATATGCCCGATACCATTCTCGGGTCACGTCTGTTGCTCGCCAGGATCAAATTTTATATTGTCTATCAATCGCGCTGTGGGAAGAAAGGCCGCCACGACTAACGTAACCGGCCGTTCGACAATTTCCACCGGCGCCATGGTTTCGGCGTCAACCACTTCGACATAATCTACAGTTACCTCGCGCATGAGGTCGCGCACCGCATCAATGACAACACGGGCGTTGCGCTCGCCATTCCGAAGCACCGTCTCGCCACAGCGCACAGCGCGGCTCAGGCACAATGCCTTTTCGCGGTCCTCGGCGGTCAGGTATTCATTACGCGAACTCATGGCGAGACCGTCCGGCTCACGAACGATGGGCATTTCAACGATTTCAACACCCATATCAAGGTCGCGCACCATGCGTCTTATCACCGCGCATTGTTGCGCATCCTTTTGACCAAAGTAAGCGCGATGCGGCTTCACTGCATTAAACAGCTTAGCCACAACCGTTGCGACACCCCTGAAAAAATGGGGACGACTGGCGCCGCACAGTCCCTGGCTTACTTTCTCAACATGCACATACGTAGCATACCCTTCGGCGTACATATCCGCCGCTGTGGGCGCATATACGGTATGCACATGCTCGGCTTCAATTTTTGCTATGTCGTCGTCAAAGGGACGCGGGTACTGGTCATAATCTTCCGTGGGCGCGAATTGCGCCGGATTAACGAAGATACTCGCTACGGCAACGTCGTTTTCGCGCGCCGCCGCGCGAATCAGACTTAAATGGCCCTCATGGAGCGCGCCCATTGTGGGCGCGAACCCTATGCTATGGCCCTGCCGTCGCTGTTCATCCGACCAGACACGCATCGCTTCAGGCGTCTGTATTATCTTCACTTAAAGCAATGTTCAGCGCCTGGAAAAGCGCCGCCTTTCACGTCTTTTACATAAGCGGAAAAAGCCTTGCCCATAGCGCCGCGAATATCCACATAAGTCTTGGTGAACTTAGTTTGCCCCCACCCCAGCAGGTCGTTGCTGACCAGCACCTGGCCGCTGCAATCGGGGCCGGCGCCAATACCGATAGTCGGAACAGCAAGACTCACCGTGATCTCCTTGGCAACTTCAGCAGGTATGCATTCCAACACAATGGCAAAGCAACCAACGCTTTGAAGCTCAAGCGCCTCCATGCGCAGGCGCCGGGCCCTCTCTTCGCCGCGCCCCTGCACCTTGTAACCGCCTAACTGATGCAACGATTGCGGCGTCAACCCAATATGCCCCATCACAGGAATGCCCGCCTTGATAAGACAACGGATGACGTCGCCAAAATGCACCACGGGGCCTTCTATCTTCACGCCCTGGGCGCCGCCCTCGCTGATAAGACGCCCGGCGTTGCGCACCGCTTCCTCAGCGCTGATCTGATACGATAAATACGGCATATCGGCGATGAGCATGGCCCGTTTCAGGCCGCGGCGCACCATGCGCACATGATGCATCATCATGTCCATGGTTACACCAAGAGTATTCTCCATTCCCATGACCGCCATGCCCACAGAATCGCCGACAAGCACCGCGTCCACGCCCGCTTCATCCATCAACATTGCGGTGGGATAGTCGTAGGCGGTCAGGACAGCGATTTTCTCATTCTTTTGTTTCAGTTCACGAAAACTCGTTGCATTTACTGGTGCCATAACCTTCTTTCCTGAACCGTGACGAACCCGTCCCGGTCCCTGGTTGGGCTCCAAGCGGAGCGGTTCAAGAATATATCATTTCGGCGCATCGCGTCAGCGGTTGCGGCGCAAGTTTGCGCAACAACGCCGTCACTGTTTCACCCGTTTCAGGATCAACAACATCCGGGTCAAGCTCTGCCAGCGGCGTCAGCACAAAGGCCCGCTCTCGAAAACGTTTATGCGGCAACGTCAACAGCGGCGTATCCATGGTCAGCGCGCCCCAGAGAATCAAATCTATATCAATCGTACGGGGGCCCCAATGCACACCCGGCAGCCGACCCAAACGCTTCTCCACCATTTTTACCGCCTTCAGCAGTTCAAGCGGCGCCAACGTCGTTTCTATTTCCACTGCTATATTATAGAAATCCGGCTGCTCAATCAAGCCCCAGGGCGCGGTCTCGTAGACACTTGACACCCTGATTACTCGAACGCCGTCTCGACCTTCCAGAGACGTAACGGCCCGACGCAACATCAACAGTCTATCGCCAACGTTCGAGCCTAAACCCAAATGTACTGTAGACTGCTGTTGTACCATCATTCTGTCCGTTATACTATTCAAGGATGGTAGGATACATGTATTTTCGGCTAAAATCAAATTTTGGATATTTCCACGATTAAAGAGCGCTCCCACATATCTTACATGCCGCCATCAATGCAAGTAATGCCATCACGCGTACTGCTTTTTTCACACGTAACATTCAACAGCAGTTCACTTCCTGAATCTTTCAATGGAAATAAGGCGGCATAATGGGATATGCTACTGGTCCGCCATGTAGACACGCACGAGTACCGTGTCGTTCGTCGTCTAGCATCAACGTAAAGATGTTATGGTATGTTGTTCGCGCTTCAGCGTGCCGGGGCAACATATAACTCCGTGGCCATACACGCACAACGGCACGCTGAACTGTGAACAACATACCTTGTGAATATTTCGCCGGGTTGCGGGTCGCGCCCGCATTGTTGTACTCCCCACATAAAGGAAGAGGAAATGTCAAAAGAACAAGAAGTTATATTGTCAGGCATTCGGCCCACGGGGCGACTGCATTACGGGAATTATTTCGGCGCCATTAAGCATTTTTTGCGACTGCAACAAACAGATGCCTGTTGTTATTATTTCATCGCTGACTACCATGCGCTCACCACCATAACCGACAGACAGGAAATCTACCGCGCCACCCTCGAGATGCTGCGCACCTATGTCGCCTGCGGCCTTGACCCGCATAAGTCTGTCATTTATCGCCAAAGCGACCTGCCCTGCACAGCGGAACTGACGCTGCTGCTGGGCATGCTCACCAACATCGGCCACCTTGAGCGCGGCACCACGTATAAAGATAAACTATCCAGGATTCAAGGCGACCCGAAAATCGAAGGCAACCCGTTGTCATACGGACTACTCGGCTACCCGGTATTGATGGCCGCGGATATCCTGATCGTTCGGGCTGACGCCGTGCCTGTAGGCGACGACCAGCGTCAGCATCTCGAGATGGCCTGCGACATTGCCGCCAAATTCAACCATCGTTTCGGCGAAGTGCTCCATATACCGCGCCCGCTCGGAAGGGACGCGTTGCGTCTACCGGGGCTCGACGGCTCGGAAAAAATGGGAAAGAGCGAAAACAACACCCTTGATCTGCTGGACGACCCGGCTACTGTATTGCGCAAGATCAAGGCGGTGCCCACCACCACCGACCCCGCGCCGCTGGATACGGACAGCAACGATCCCGAGATTGTCATTGGGAAAATGCCGCCAGGGGTCGGCGTCTTGTATCGCCTGCTGTCGCTGCTGGCCCCTGAAGATGTCTATCTCGACTTTCTCGCGCAATATCGCGCGGGCGGGAAATTCTATGGCGCGCTCAAGAAAACAGTGGCGGAGCACGTCTCTAACTTTAACGCACCCATTATTGAAAACTATAACGACCCGTCAAACAATGACAAAGCCATTGAAGCGTTTTTGCGCGAAAACGCCAGGCGGGTGACGCCCGTGGCGCTGGAGACCGTCGAGTCCTGCCGCGAGGCCATGGGGATCGGACGCAGTCTGTATCGCGCATAGGAAAGGGTTGTTTATGACACAGGAAATAACCATCGGCGTCATTGGTCTGGGCGGCATCTGTCGCCAACGCCATCTGCCCGGCTTCCAGAAAATCCCCGGCGTGCGACTGGTCGCCGTGGCGAATCGTTCCCGCGCCTCGGCGGAACGGGCCGCCCACGATTACGATATCCCCGTGATATGCGAAACGTGGCGGGACATCATCGCCCGGGACGACATCAACACCGTGCTGATAGGAACCTGGCCCTATTTGCATTGCGACGCCAGTATCGCCGCATTGCAGGCGGGCAAACACGTATTTTGCCAGGCCCGCATGGCCCGCAATCAAGACGAAGCGGAGCGGATGTATCAGGCGGCGCGCGCATCAGGCAATGTGGCGGCGTTGTGTCCGGTGCCCATTGGCATGTCGTTTGACCGAGCTGTCGCGCGGATTCTACGCGAAAAGGAAATCGGTGCGGTGCGCTATGTGAGTGTACGCAGTTTCTCGGACACATGGGCCGACCCCGCCGCGCCAATCACATGGCGCAAGGACAGCCGCTTCTCCGGACTGAACATGCATACCTTCGGCATGTACATTGAAGTGATTCACCGCTGGTTCGGCAACACGCGCCGCGTGAGCGGTGAAACGTTTCTCTATACCGCCAGCCGTCCCGACGACAAGGGCGCGCTTGTACCCGTAGAAATCCCCGACCAGATCACGGCCAACACCACGCTGGCAAACGACCTGCCGGCGCAATACGCGATCAGTACCATATCGGGCGTTGCGTCGGATGTCATTGACATTTATGGAACAGCAGGCGCGCTGCATTACAACGTCAATGACGACATCCTTGCAATAAAGCGCGACGGCACATCATCGCTCGTGACTGTGCGCCCGGAAGAAGCCTATGATGTGGACAACTGGCGCGTGGAACAGGACTTTGTGAACGCCATACGCGACGGTATCCCCTATCACCCTGATTTCGCCGACGGCCTGCGTTACATGCGCGTTTTGCAGGCAACGTATGATTCCGCGACATCCGGCACACGCATTGACGTGCCGCAAGATATGTGAATGGAGAAAACGAGATGAACAAACAGTCAATACAGAATTATCTTACGCAACACGGCATAATCGCCATTGTTCGCGCTGACAGCGGCGATGGCCTCGCGCGTATCGTGGAAGCGGTCATGGAAGGCGGCGTGCGCTGTATCGAGGTTACCATGACCACGCCCGGCGCATTGGGATGCATTGAGACCGCGTCTAAGAATCTTGCCGGCGCGGACGTATGCCTCGGCGTGGGCAGTGTGCTTGACGCCGAGACGGCGCGGCTCGCCATCCTGGCCGGCGCGCAATACGTTGTAAGCCCCATCACCTCGCAAGACGTAATCAACATGGCCCATCGCTATGGCAAACCCTGCATGCCCGGCGCGTTCACGCCAACCGAAATCTATAACGCATGGATGCTCGGCGGCGACATTATCAAGGTCTTTCCGGCGAGCTGCGGCGGCTTATCGTATATCAAGGCCGTGCGCGCGCCGCTGCCGCAAATCCCGATCGCGCCCACAGGCGGCGTTGACCTCAACAATCTCGCCGATTTCGTGAAGGCGGGCGTGGTCGCCATCGGCGTCGGCGGCAATCTTGTAAGCAAAAAGCTAATCGAGGCGCGGGACTATCCGGGGCTCGCCAAAAGCGCGCGCCGCTACGCAGATGCCTTTCAATCCGCACGGGAAGCATTGTAATGGCCGTTTCCAACAACGCCCTGAAGGCGATCCTCTTCGATTTCGACGGCGTCATTGTGGATACTGAAAGCGTGTTGTTCCAAAGCTGGCAAGATACCTGCGCGGCTCATGGATGCGCGTTGTCCATTGAACAATGGGCGGCGAACGTGGGCGGCTACAGCTACGATATTTTTGATCCCCTCGGCCACATCGAAACGCAATGCGGCCATCCCATTGACCGCGAGGCAGTGAACACAGCGCGGCGCGCCTGTTATCTACACCGGGTTCACCGTCAGGACGCCATGCCGGGCATTCCTGAGGCCTTTGAGGCAACAAAGACGCTGGGCTTGAAGCTTGCGGTTGTGTCGAGCTCAAGCATCAACTGGGTCACTGGTCATTTGAAACGCCTCGCCCTTGACGCCTTCGTTGATGTGTACGCCTGCGGCAACGAGGTTGAAAACGTAAAACCAGACCCGGCAGTGTATCATCTTGCCCTGGAAAGGCTGCATATCGGCGCGGCGCAGGCCATCGCAATCGAGGATTCGCCCAAAGGCGTCGCCGCGGCAAAAACGGCGGGAATCTACTGTGTCGCGGCGCCCAACCCCGTTACTCGACATGCGCCACTCAATGGCCACAACCGTCTTGTTCCATCCCTCGCAGACAACGACTTTCGCGAACTTGTAACAAATATTACAGAAGAACTTCGTACGCAGTAGTGAAACAGGCTTTTTACATGCCAAGACAGAGCAAACAAACCTGTTCCGCATATCACCTGAATTCTATTACGCCCGTGGGCATTTGTACAGGGCCAGTTACATACGCGAGGGACTTTTACTCTGGCCTTCCAGGAGGTCTACATACAAACGTACATCCGACCCATACAAGTACGTCAGCCATTGAACACACGCACTTGG
>SLFT01000129.1 GCA_007124105.1 Candidatus Hydrogenedentota bacterium
ACAAGGGTTCAGGTGGATTTCCTTTTAGCTTGCCTGCGAGGCCGCCATCGTTACAGGATGATTCAGCGCTACACCAGAAATACGGAGTCTTATTGCAGTTGGGAGAACATGAGGAATGCCGAAAAGAGAAGTTTACCTGGAGATTATAGAAGGTCCGTACAAGGGACAACGCTTCGATTTCTCTGACCATCATACCTTTACAATTGGTCGTGGGAGTGATTGTACGGTTTGTCTGAAGAAGGATACGGCATTGTCGCGTCGTCACTTACTTTTCGTAATTGATGGAGTCAAAGTACGGATACGCGACTTGGGAAGCCTTAATGGCACCAGCGTCAATGGCCAGCCAGTTTACAACAGCCGCGGCAAAGACAGCGCTTCCGCCCCGCCGCCGGAATGGATTGGCAATGGCGACTACATCACAATCGGAAGCACCAAGATGGTCGTCCATATTCACGCCACGGTTGATGATGTCGAATGGGCGGGATAAGCCTTGCGGTTAGTATCTCGTTTGTAGCGGCGCCACCTGTTTATCTCAACGAAGTTTTTTCGGTTGGCACGGCAACAGAAAAAACTTATTCGGTTCGTTTCCACCGTATTGCCGCTATTTTGCCGTCTCGACGGCGCGCGTTTCGCGCACCACGGTAATTCGTATCTGGCCGGGATAAGTCATCTCGGTCTCGACCTTGCGCGCCAGATCGCGGGACAGCTGCGCCGCTTCGGCGTCGCTTACCTTATCGGGTTGTACCACGACGCGCACTTCGCGACCAGCCTGAATGGCATAGGATTTGTCCACACCGGGGAACGCGTCCACCAGCTGCTCCAACTGTTCCAGACGCTTGATGTAATGTTGCAGCATTTCGCTGCGCGCGCCCGGGCGCGCTGCCGACATGGCGTCCGCCGCCTGCACAAACACCGAGATGAGCGAGTTCATGTTCATCTCGCCGTGATGCGCGCCGGCGGCGTTGGCGACGTTTTCGTTCTCGCCGTAGCGTTTGCAGATATCGTGTCCCAGGACGGCGTGCGACCCCTCGACTTCATGGGTGAGCGCCTTGCCCACGTCGTGGATAAGACCGGCGCGTTTGGCTTCCTGCACATTCTCGCCCAGTTCAGCCGCCATGACGCCTGCAAGATGACATACCTCGAGGGAGTGGCGCAACACGTTCTGGCCATAGGATGTGCGGAAACTAAGGCGGCCAATCAACTTCACCAGTTCTGGATGCAACCCGTGTACATCGGCTTCAAGGCACGCCTGTTCGCCGCGTTCACGAATGGACTTGGTCATCTCCTGGCTGACCTTTTCCACCATCTCCTCGATACGCGCGGGGTGGATGCGGCCGTCTTCAATGAGCCGTTCGAGGGCGATACGCGCCGTTTCGCGGCGGACAGGATCAAAACCTGACAATACCACCGCTTCGGGTGTGTCGTCAATAATGACATTAATGCCGGTTGCGCTTTCCAGGGCGCGGATATTGCGTCCTTCCCGCCCGATGATGCGGCCCTTCATCTCATCGCTGGGCAAAGGCACCACGGACACCGTGCTTTCGACCACATGGTCCGCCGCGCAGCGTTGCAGCGCTTCGCCAACAATCCAGCGGGCCTTCTTTTCGGCGTTTTCGCGCAACTCCTCTTCGACCCGCTTCAATTCGAGAGCGCAGTCCCGTTTTACCTCATTTTCAAGGCGGACATACAATTCCTTGCGCGCCTGTTCAATGGTTAACCCGGCGATGCCCTCCAACTTGGCCATCTGGTCTTTAATCAACGCGGTCAGCCGGGCGCGTTCCTTGTCCGTTTCCTTCTCGCGGGCCACCAGCGTACGTTCCTGGGAACTCAATTCAAGCGCCGTCTTGTCCAACGCCTGCGCGCGTTTGTCCACGGTCTCCTCTTTGGCCGCTATGCGCTTTTCAAGCGCTGAAATCTCCCTGCGTAGTTCCCTGCCCTCGTTTTCCACCTTGGCGCGCAAGTCAATCTCGAGTTCCTTGAGCGTCGTCTTTCCGTCCTTGATAACCGAAGCCGCTTCACGTTCAGCATCCGAAAGAATTTGCGCCGCTTCACGCCGCGCTTTGCTGACGTAGCCGCCGGCACGAATCCGGGACATTTCCACGGCAACCACTATTCCGACAGCGGCGCCTGCCGCCAACCCAATTGCTAAATACATCATGCATAGAACCTCCCTACCCCAAAAACGGGGCGGTTATTGATGTTTTCATTCATGAAAGCAGGGAGGCACGAAAAGCAAAACAAGGGCTAAGAAGAATCAGTACAACAATAAACCCCTGACGCCGCTGCGTACGTATTGCGCCAGTGGTGTCGGGGGCCTGTTCGATATTCTTGCCATCATATTGGAACCGCCGCTGGAAAGCGTCGTTATTGTATATGCAAAACCTGTTTTGCCTGTCATGCTTGCTGCCGCCATTAATGTCAGTAATAAAGTGGTGTTAGTATACCGTAAAAACAAAAGGCTGTCAATTTTTTAGTTTTGATCTTCATCTTGCAGTGCCTCCCTGACTTTTTGGAGCAGGTCTCGGGTCATGAATGGCTTTTGCAGAAAATGAATGCCTTCCTTCAGCAAACCGTGCTGCGCAATGGCGTCAGCGGTGTATCCCGACATAAACAAGACCTGAATGCTCGGGCTGCGCGCCAGAATCTGCTCTCGCAATTCGTTGCCGTTCATACCCGGCATCACCACGTCACTTATAAGAAGGTCTATCGTGTGCTCATAACTATCGAAGATGGATACCGCTTCCACGGGCGACATAGAGGTCAATACAGTATAGCCGTTCTTCTGCAATACAGTTCTGGCTAAATTCAGGATGGCTGCTTCGTCTTCCACCAGCAAAATGGTTTCCGTGCCTCCCGTCGGCGCTTCACCGGCGCCGTCCCCTTTGTTCTCAACGAAAACCGCGGCTTCAGTGCGCGGCAGGAATATCTTGATTGTGGTTCCCCGACCGCTCTCGCTTTGGACATCAATGAGGCCGCCGTTCTGTTTTACAATGCCGTATATGGTGGCCAGTCCCAGCCCCGTACCTTTTCCAAGGCCCTTTGTAGTGAAGAAAGGTTCGAAAATATGTTCGCGCACATAGGCGTCCATTCCCACGCCGGTGTCGCTGACAGCGAGCATGACATAATCGCCCAACGCGTAATGAGGATGCCTGGCGCACCAGTCTTCATCGAAAGTTGCATTGGCTGTTTCAACAATGAGTTGTCCACTGCCCTCCATGGCGTCGCGCGCATTCACGGCAAGATTCGCCAGCACCTGGTCCAGCTGGGAGGGGTCAATCTTCACCGACCAGAGGGCGCGTCCCGGTTTCCAGACCAATTCGATGTCCTCGCCGATGAGCCGCTGTAGCATAGTTCTCATATTCGCAAGCGAATCATTCAGCCGAAGCGCCACGGGGCTGACGGTCTGTTTACGGGCAAAGGCAAGCAATTGATGTGTGAGGCCCGCGCTGCGTTGAGCGGCGTCCAGTATGGCTTTCAAGTCGCCTGGAATGGCGCTGTCTGGCGTTGTATGCTGCATGGCTGCTTCAGCGTGCCCGATGATTACCCCAAGCATGTTGTTGAAGTCATGAGCGACGCCGCCGGCGAGACGGCCTACCGACTCCATCTTTTGTGCGTGAAGAAACTGTTCTTCCAGCAACTTGCGTTCGGTTATATTTACAAAAACCCAGTGCGTGATCAAAATCTTGTCATCGCCGTCACGGCTGACCCGCGCTTCGAAAGACGCCAAGATAGTGCTGTTGTCGAGGCATCGCAGGGTGAGCTCGACGCCGTGGCATTCGCCTTTCGTCTTCAGTAGAGCGAAATGCTCTTCAAAATGAATTGGCCCATCGTCCGCGAGGAAACTTACGAAGGATGTTCCAACAACGGCCTCGCGCGTGTAGCCCAGTGCTGTGAGCCATGCGTCGTTGACCGCAAGAACGTGCCCGTCTTCATCCAATGATTGGTATGCCACCGGCGCCTGCTCATAAAACAGGCGGAACCGCGCTTCACTCTCTCGCAATTGTTCTTCCGCGCGCTTGCGCTCCGCTGTTTTCCAGACGCCGTCCATGAGCAGCGATAATTGGAGGACATCTGTTTCGGTGTAATCCGTTTCCTTATTTGCTACGGCGATAACGGCCGCGATGCGTCCATCCGAAACAACGGGCACGGACATATATTTTTCGAGGCGAACATGACCGTCGGGATAGCCCTTCTTATGCGGATTGTCGGCTTGAAAATCGTTCAGAACAATCGGGCGCCGTTGGCGCACCACTTCACCCCATATCCCCGTTTTTTCCAGTTCGTAACATGTTTGCGGATTGACGATGGTGCATTCAGGCATTACGTCGCGCGACCAGGAGTTGAGAATAAACAATTTCCTCGCATCGTCGTAAAAGTATATATAGCCGATCTTGCTGGCGGTAAGGTTAATGGCCTCGGCCAGTGCGTAATCAAGCAGTTCCTGGGTCGTTTCCGCCGGGTTCTGGAGAATTTTCGCGAGGCTTTTCAGGTGTTCATCATGAAGGCGCAACGCCGCTTCCGCTTTCTTGCGTTCTGTAATGTCATGAACGATGGAATACAGCAGGGGCTGTTCGTCAATCCATACAGACCCGCTTGACACTTCCACGTCGCGTATTGTCTCATCCGCCAGGCGATGTTGGAAGTAAAAATGCTGTCGCTCTTCATTTCGTGCGCGGTTCATTTCTTCTTGTATCTCTTCGGGCGTCAAGATATTGATGTCCGAGATGCGCATGGTTGCAAGCCGCTGGCGCGTCCATCCGTAAAACTGCTCGGCGGCAGGGTTCGCGTCCACGATGGCGTCGCCGTCGGGGTTGATAATGAGCATGACGGCATGGTTGTTCTCGAACATGTCGCGATACCGTCTCTCACTTGCCACAAGCGCTTCCTCGGCCAGTTTTCGCGACGTAATATTAATGTGCGCCAACACGGCGCCGCCCTGGTCGCTCTTTAGTGGGGTGGCAAACAACAGGAACCACCGTTTTTCGGACGGCGAATGACAGGGATACTCGATAGAGAATTCTCCGTGGTCTTCCGCCAGCAACGCTTCGATGCCGCTCGCCGCTTCGGCGGCGTACTCGGTGTCCGCGCCTTGCGCGTTACGGGCTACATCGAGATAGTTGAGGCCGATACCGGCGGCCACTGCTTCGCCTGCGTTATTATCGTACGCAAACTGTTCCCAGGCGCGGTTGACGGCGGTAATAACGCCATTGCGGTCGAGCACGGCAATGTTCGCCGCGATGCCGTTCAATATGGCCCGGGAAAACATCTCTCGTTCCCGTAGCATCCGGGCGGCTGCGCGTTCCCTGGTCTGATCGCGAAAGACAAGCACTACCCCCGCCAAAACGTTGTCCTGATCGTAAATCGGAGCGCCGCTGTCGGCGATAGAGCGTTCGCTCCCGTCCTTTGCAATAAGCACGGTGCTATTCGCCAGCCCTACTATACGTCCCTCACGCAACACACGGTGGGCGGGGTTTTCCACTTCCGCCCGTGTATCTTCGTGAACAATGCGAAACACCTCGTCAAGGGGGCGGCCAATTGCCTCGGCTTCACACCAGCCCGTAAGTGTTTCGGCGACAGGATTCATGCGTGTGACCTTGCACGCGGCATCCACTGCAATGACTCCGTCGCCGATGCCGTATAATGTCGCGCGAATTTCTTCCTGTGCTTCGCGTTCTTTTCTTTCGACCCGATAGAGCGCTTCAAAGATATTTTTGCGTCGTTGGCTGCCGATGCTGACCACAACGAGGCCCGTCGCCGCAATGCCCAGCAAGGTCATCAAAAAGAGCATCCACCCGCGGTGGTGTGCCTCCGCCAGAACTTCCGTCATGTCCAGTTTCGCTATCATGTGCCAGTTAGTGCCTGGCAGGGCGCGAAGGTCGCTTAACACAGGTGTTCCACGATAATCGCGTCCCTCGAAGAGTCCCTGCCGGTGCAGAGCCGTCTGTACGGCGGGTATATCCGTATTCTCCAGGGGTATGCGAGAGGTTAACGGTTGTGCCGAGGAATGCCGTAATGGATTCAAGAAGAGAACGCTGTCCTCTTCCACGCGGATAAGAAGCGTTTCAGCGCTCGGGCTGGGCGTTGGCCACGACTGAATAAGCGGGTAAAGATATTCATTCATGTCCATGCGCAGGATAAGCGCGGCAACAGCTTCTTTTGCGTCATTCATTATCGGCGCTGTCGTATCCAGGAAGACGGCATTGCGTTCAGGGTCGCGAAACATATCGCCCAGCGTGGGCTCGCCAGAGGTGATTACGCGTTCTATAACCGGAATGATCGCGCTCGCAGATGTTTCCGGTTCCGACGTCAATGTGGATATGGCGCGGCCGTCGGCGGCAACGAGGATAACAGCGGTGTAATTGTAATGGGATTGGAGCAATTGCATCTGCTCGTTTGCCGCAGCGGCGACCGCCTCGTCCACATCCCCTTCGAGCCATTGCAAAGAAAACAGACGCACCACGCCCGCTGCATTTACCTGCGCGTCGGCAAGCCGTTCCTGGCGCCAGGCAAGAATCTGGTCGGCCTTGAGATCAGCGACAGCACGAAGTTTTTCATGCTGCGCCCTTCGGATTTCCTGAGCATTGGAAGAATAGACCCAATAACCGCAGGCCGTAAGCGTCAGCACAGACAAGCATACAAGGCCGAACATTCCCCAAAAGAAAAGTGGGTCTTCCCCAGTCGCCTTGATCTTTTTCGCCATTAACAATCCTTTGTCCCGCTTTCCTGTTACGGGCGCTCAGCAACAGATTCCGTGTCGTAATTCGTGATTGGGCAGTCGCAATAGTGAATCCAGTAAGGATATGTAAAAGTTGCCCGCATGACCAGCCCCGTCGTATAGAAGTGAACAGACACAAATACACTA
>SLFT01000346.1 GCA_007124105.1 Candidatus Hydrogenedentota bacterium
GCGCTTTCGGGCTGTTCGCGGTCGAAGCAAATCATGACGCCCACCTGCACCGGGCCGGAGCGCGTATCAAGTGTCCCCACATAAAACGCATCGCCCGGCGTCATGGAGGCTTCCATGGACTTAAAGTCGGACGTATGCACTTTTGCGTAGGTCAGCACTTCTTTTCCATGACGGTCGTACAGGGTGAGCGTATTGCGCGGCAGCGGATCATAGGCCTCGAGATAGGCGACGCCAATAGCCATGTCGAGTTCTTTGGCGAGTTCGGCGAAGCGCCGTATTTCGGCGCTGTCCCTTGCGAGGGCATCCTCATAGAACTGTTCCCTCGCGCCCGGTTTATCCTCATCGAATCGCGTGTACCCAATGCTCCACATCTCTGGCATGAGGGCTATATCCGCGCCCTTGTCGGCCGCTTCGCGGCAAAACGTTTCCGCCTTGGCCAGGTTCGCTTCCACATTATTGCCGTCAGGATGCATTTGAAGGAGCGCCACAGACACCTGTCCCAGCGCCGCAACGCTATACAAAAAACCTGTCAGGGTAAAAGACATCATAAACAGCTCCTTTCTTCTTTGCCTTTGTATGTCATAGACGACACAGGCAGACATGCTGCTTGATGGTGTCGGCGCGAAGGAAAAGCCGTTCGTCATTGAGGGCGCCCGGTTCGATAAGTTTCATCACACCTTCATACCGGGCCGCTTCGGGCAACACCTCGGTCAACCGATTGGGCGCGCTTTCCAGGTACTCCGTGTCGAGCATTGCCCGTTTATCGCCGCCTGTTATTGCCATGTACAGCATGTCCACTTCCACCAAATCATTGAAGAAATGTGTACCCAGAGACACTTCCGTGATAAGGTCGTCGCGCAGCGCCAGGATTTCGGTTATGGCGGCGGCGCGGTTGATTTCCGTGAAGGCCACCGGCAGACCGAGGGCGGGCGTCGTGGAGCCCCAACGTCCAGGACCGACAAGCATGAGGTTGCCCCGCGCGTCATGGGCGGCAATGCGCCGGTTGAATTCGCCAACCAACCGGGCTATTGCGTATTGGTCGCGCTCGGGCGAGGCGGAATAGCCTTTCGGCGCAATGTATATTAGGTAGTCTATGGGTATAAACCGGCTGCGTCCAATGACCGGGCCGCCTGTTTCCAGTACAATTTGCTCCGGTCGCGGCTCCAGTTTCGGGAGCGTGGGATGCTCAACGCCCTTCACCTGCATGGGCCTGCATTGCAACAGGTGGATGCGGTATGCGTTATCCTCATTAAAATTTACTGCGAACTCGACATCCACTGGTACGCCATAGGCTTCCTCGAGGGTATCAAGCATTTCCCTCACTTTTTCAGGAAAGTCCGTACGTGAAAGCAGGTTGTCGAAAGACAGACGGAACGCGAAAGGACGGCGCAACCGGTGCTTTTTGGCCGCGCGCAACAGTTCCTGGTCTTCCGAAGCGATAGTGCGCAGCACCTTTTCCGGCAGCTGGGGCGCCACGTCGCGAAATCCCGCAGAGACGACTTTGCCCTGCTCAAGGTCCAGTACATCCACCCACTGCTGCGCGGGCGCGGGCAGGTCGGTCTCGTGATGGTCGGGTCGCAACAGCGGCGCGTTCAAGGCCACAAGGCGGGTATAGTCGTCGTCAGAGCGGTTTACCGCGCGAGTGCCCAATCCGAAAACAAGCCGCAGTACGCCGGCGCGCGAGTCAATATCTTCATGCCACACATAAGGATTAAATGAAAAGCCCACGGCGGCCAGGTGTGGGAAATAGCGCGCGCCATAAAACGCCCCCGCCACACGCTGCACCAGTATCGCCATTTGCTCATCGCGCTCGAGCAGCCCGTGGGCGGCGCGATAGTCAAGCGCATCCTGACGCATGGCGCTGGCGTATACCTGTTTGATTGCGTCGGCAAGCTCCTCGATACGCGCGTCGCGGTCGCCTTGGTTCGCGCAGAATACGCTTTCATATTTCCCCGAGAAGGCGTTTCCGAAACTGTCCTCGAGCAGGCTGCTGGAACGCACTACCAGCGGCGTCTCACCGAAATAATCGAGCATATCCGAGAAACGCCGCATAATATGGGGTGGAAACACGCCGTTGTAGATGCGTCGTTGCACTTCCTTGGCAATATCCATACGGCCTGGAGCGCGCAACAGCTGCCGACGCAGCGCCCAAACGTCATTTTGCACCAGAAATGTGTAGAAGACATCCGAGGGGATAAAGAAGGAATCGTGCGTCTCCAGCGTATCACGCCATTTCGGGTCTTGTTGCGCCAATGCCGCCCGGGCAAGCAGCATATCGGCCGCCTTTCCGCCAATAAGTCCGGTGCCCAGCATCCGCGTGCCCAGAAATACCAAGTCTTCCAGACTGAAATAACGCCGCACCAGTTGCAGCACCCGTTCGTCGCGCGACACCGCCATCCGCAATATGCGGTCGCGCATGGCCTGCGTTTTCCGGTCGCATTCCGTTCTGTTTTCCGACGCGCGCAACAATGCCTCGGCTTCAACAAAGGTACGGCTCCACACACCCAGATGATGACGGGCAAGCCCCAGGTTATCGCGGCGGCTGCTGGTTAACACAGAGGCGGCAGTATGGCTGTCTTCGACCGGGCGTAACGTGTCCTGTTCCCATGCGTGAAGCCGATGGCGGCAGGACACGGTTTCGTATGCCAGTTTCAGCGGCAGCACATACAGTTTTCCGCGATAATGGCACACGTCAAGCGCGGCATGAGCGGTTTGCGTGATGGGGTCGGTGGCGTAATGAGAATGCTGGTTGCGCAGGATAGAGAAACAGGCCGCGGTGTTTATCCCGCGCAGCGACGCGCATACAATGGCAAAAAAATTGCCCGCCATCTGGTCGCTGTACCAGTCGGCGGCAAGGGGAGAGATACAGTCAAACAAGTACATGCCGCCGGCGCCCCGTTCCTGTATGCTTTGTAGTATCTCGTCAATGAACGGCTCGAACCCTGTCTGCGGGTTGGCGGACACAATTGTTGCCGTGTCCTTCTCGGGCACAAGCATTGCGTGGTCAGTAAAGTGAAAATAGAGCAGTTCTTTTTTTTGTTTGGACGCACCCGCCGCAAAAAGGGCCGCAAAAGGTTCATAGTCGGCCACAGCCGCAACTTGCCACACGGCGGCGCCGGGATGCATACCGGCGGCTATCCGCGCGAGCGCGGTTTCATCCGTGGGAGGCGCATTCTGTTCCGACTGGTACTTCATGCCGACACGATATCGCTGTCGCAGAAAACGCGCGCGCCTGCGGCAGCGCTCCTATTTGTTGTTCTACGATTTTTTGAAACAGGCGTCGAGATGTTCTTCGCTAAAGGGTTTTGTGAAAAAGCAAACCACGGCGGTAACGACTATGGATAAGGGCAACCCGATAAACAGGGGGTCAACATGCGACCAGAGCACAAAACCGGTCCGCGCGTCTCCGAACAGGTGCGCCCGCCCGAAAATCAGATTGCAGAGCTGCAATGCCGCCGCCGTACTGGCATGACAAAAAACCAGCCAGAACAAACTTACGAAAAAACCGACAACGGCGCCGGCTATGGCGGCGCTTCGGGTAATGCCCCGAAAGTACAGACCGCCCATGTACAGCGGCAAAAAGGTGGCCGCGCACAACCCGAAAAAGATCGCCGTTCCCCGGGCGACAATAGCGATGCCCGCCTCGAAATACACCGGCAGCACATACGCCAGCGTAACGCTGACGATAAAGGTAGCGAAGATGCCGATGCGGGTTGCCAGTATGCTGGCGCCGCTGCTGTGTTTCCTGGTAAAGGACTCGAAGATATCGCGTCCTGTTGATGTGCCCATGTTGTGGAACTGGCTGCTCGCCGTGGACATTGCCGCCGCCATGAGCGTGACGAAAAATACATCGCCCAGCCAGAAGGGGAGATAATTCTTGATGAATTCGGGGATAATCTGCTCCACATCGCCCCGGGCGGCCATAATCGAGATTACGCCCACATCGGCGTCGCCAAGAAAATAAACGTTTGAAATCGCGCCCACAGTGAACGCGCCGCCGGTCATCAGCGTAATAAAGATGCCGCCCACAAGCACTGCCCGGTTCAATTCCATGGTGCTTCTAACGGTCATATAGCGCACGGCCAACTGCGGTTGGGCAAGCACGCCAATACCAACGCCCATGACAATGGTGGATACCAGCGTCCACCAGTAGGGGCTGCCAAACTCCGGCATACTGGTCCAGCCTCGATGTCCCGATGCCGCCATGTTCTCCGGCACCGCAGACTGCATGGCGCTCAGCTGTTCATGGGCCGAAACAATGCCGCCGAGCCCGTAATAGGCGAAAAAGATGAGCAGGCAGATGCCAAAAAGCATGATGGCGCCCTGAACCGCGTCCGCGTACATCACGCCCTTTAACCCGCCCATAATCACGTATACCGCGACCAGCACGGAGAAGAAGAACAACGCCACTTCGTAGCTGGTGCCCATGCGCACTTCAATAAACTTAGCGGCGCCCATGAGCACCACGCCCGTATACAGGGGCATGAACAGGATGATAATCAACGCCGCGAAAATCTTCAGGAACAACGAGTCGTAGCGGTGCCCCAACAGTTCGGGAAAGGTGTGCGCGTTCAGGCGATGCCCCATGGCGCGTGTGCGTACGCCAATGAATACAAAGGCAACGAAAACGCCCACGAACACGTTCAGCACCGTCAGCCAGAGCAGCCCCATGCCGAATACGGCCGCCGCGCCGCCAAACCCGACAATGGCCGAAGTGCTGATAAACGTGGCCCCGTAGGACATGGCCATGACAAAGGGGTGCGCCTCGCGCCCGGCAATAAGATAATCCGTAGCGGTATGTGTACCCCGGTAGCCTCGATAGCCCAGGTAACCGATGATGAAAAGATAAATTGATACAAGAAACAGCAGAAACAACATGTTTTCCATGAGTGATGAACTCCCCGTCGCATGCTCAGGCATACGCTCTTTTTTCAATGAATGGCCGGCGCCCGCGTCGCCTTTACATCTCTTCAGAAATGGTATCTTCTTCCCTGGCCCACTTTACATCTTCGGGGGTAATTTCGCCGCCGTTTTTGTTCCACTTTACTGCGCCATATACAACACACAGAAGCGCGGACAACAGGCACAAAGCGTACGCCAGAAAGACCCAAAAATCCACGATGCCGAAATACATGAGACATTTCCTTATTGGTTTCAACCGCACAAACAAGAAGGGGCGCGCCTCCCCAACGCCTGTTGGACCGCCCGCGCGCGCATGCCCGGCTTATTGAGAACAGATTCCAAACGAAAGTCTGGTGTCCGTCTTGTAAAAAAAGCCCTGCTACCGCAATTATATACCTGTATTTTTGTCTATCGCAACAATTGCTCGGAAGCGCGTTCACGCGATGCCGCGAAATGCGCGCTATCCGCAATGATTGCTGTTTCTCTTCACTTCGACAAATTCAGAGGGTTGGGAGCGTCTTCTCGAGCGCGGCATCCATGCTCCATTGCGGCTGATAACCGAAATCCCGCTTCGCTCGGGAAATATCATAGTAGTGGCTCATGGCGAGTTCGCTGGCAAGGAACCGGGTCATGCGCGGCTCGCCTTGCAGCGGCAGCCATCGGTATGCGCACTCCATCACCGCGCCGATGGTGCGCGCCGTTTTCAAAGAAATACTGCGCCTCGGCGGCGCAATATCCAACCGGGTCAACAGCGTACGAATCCATTCCCACAGGTTCACCGGCTCGTCCTGGGTGATGAAATAACTGGACCCCGCCAGGGGCGAATCCGGCGCCAGGGCGTCGGCGGCCAGTAAATGGGCGCGCGCGGCGTCTTCCACATAGACCATGTCCACCATGTTTGTGCCGTCGCCCACCTGAATAAGCCTGCCTTCACGGGCGCGCGCAATGATCCCGGGAAGAATATGCGGGTCGCGAGGGCCCCAAATCAGATGGGGACGCAGCGACACCGTCAACAACGCGCCGCTGTTCGCCTCGAGCGCCTTCCGTTCGGCAATAGCCTTGGTCCATGGATAATAACTCTCATAGTGGTCTGGATAGGGCCGCGATTCGTCGCAACCCGTGTGTGGCTGGTTGTCAAAAATAACACTCGGGGAACTGGTATACACCAATTTGCCCACACCGCGCTCCTTACATGCGGCGATGATATTTTCCGTAGCCGTCACATTCGACTGGTAAAAAGCGTCCCAAGGTCCCCATAACCCCGCCTTCGCCGCCACGTGATAGACAATATCCATGCCATCGCAGGCTGCCCGCGCCGCCGCGGGGTCGGCCAGATCGCCGCGCACCAGACGGGCGCCCAGTTGCGCCAGCTCCGGGTAATCGCCTCGGGCCGCCACTGTCACAGTGTCGCCGCGCTCAAGCAATTGTTCCACGATATAGCGACCGAGGAAACCGCCGCCGCCTGTTACCAGTGCTCTCATTTGAGTGCGCTCCTTTACCAATTTCTGATGTTAGTGTCTTGTTGGTCGTTTTCTATCATCAACACAAAGAAATTTTGTATGTTGTGTACGCTTGAGCGTGCCAAATTGTTCGTGCGCATGGTGTCACGTCGTACGCTAAAGCGTGAACAACATACCCAATAAATATTTTTCTGGGTTGCAGGCGGCGTCAATCAGCGCCGCGTCGCCACCCTACGCCACACGTACTTTTACAACCGCCTTGCGCACGTGAGACGGCGCGCCGTGTTGCAGGCATGGCGCGTGCGCGTCAGAAGGCAAGAAGACGCAAAACACCCCGGGGATCAAAACCAGTTCCGTTGGCGCGGACGTCAACGCGTAAAAGGTCACATCCGGTTCATAGGGCTGTGTTTCCCGCAGCCCTTCGACAGGCGCCCAGAGGATGGATTCTTCACCGGCAAGAAGCATTTGAATATCCGCATACTGACGGTGCGCTTCGA
>SLFT01000077.1 GCA_007124105.1 Candidatus Hydrogenedentota bacterium
ATTGCTCAACACGTTGACCATTTGTCGGATGTCGAAGTCGCGCTTGCTGGTGTGTGCTGTGCCTGTTTCGAAGCATGTGTTATGAAAATTTCAGAATGAACAAGCATGAAATGATTATTTACTGGAGCAGGGATGACGATGCCTTTGTCGTTGAGGTTCCCGAACTTCCCGGTTGCATGGCGGATGGCCCGGCCTGTGTAGATGCGGCGCGGGCCGCTGAGAGAACTATCCAGGAATGGATTGAAACAGCCAATGATTTGGGAAGACCTGTTCCTGAGCCGCGTGGACGCCTCATGTACGCTTGAAACAAGGCGACTGGCCGCCATCCTTTGGAAGTGAACGTCCGGGTGTGTGGAATATGCTTTCGCCCCAAAAGGTCGCTTCATACCCGAATGGAGGATAATTGATTCGCGCTATTGCCAGGGGCATCAAAAAGGTTGTTGCTGTGTATGCCGTATAAATGGAAACCAACCGAAAGGAATTTGCCATGAAAACGAAATGGGGCGTCATCGGTTCCGCAGGAATCGCGCGGCGGAGAACCATTCCAGAAGGCATTGTTGCCGCGGAGAACGCCGAGTTTACAGCCGTGTACGATATTAACCAGGAAGCGAACGCGGAGATAGCCGCTGAATTCGGCGCTGTTCCCTGCAAAAGTGTCGAGGAATTGCTGGCGCTCGAACTTGATGTTGTCTATGTGGCCACGCCCACCTGGCTGCACTGTGACCAGGTAAACCATATCGCGAGCACAGGCAAACATGTCCTTTGTGAAAAGCCGTTGGGCATGAGCGTAACCGAATGCGAGCGCATGATTGAAGACTGCGCCGCGAACAACGTCAAACTCGGCGTGGGTTTTATGATGCGGTATCACGCGCACCATCAGGCCGCGCTGCAAATGATTTGCGACGGTGGTATCGGGATGCCGGTGTTTGCGCGCGCGCAGCTTTCCTGTTGGTATCCGCCCATCCCGGACGCATGGCGGCAATCGCCCCAACTCGGCGGGGGCGGCAGTCTGATGGACTTGGGCGGCCATTGCCTGGACCTCCTTGAAATGTTCATGGGCCCCGTCGGGAGCGTACAATGCGTAACCGGAAACCTGGTGCAATCCTATGCCAGCGAAGATACCGCTGTTGCGCTGCTGGAATTTGAGTCCGGCGCGAAAGGCGTGGTGGACTGTCTGTTCAACGTGCCCGACGCCAGTTCGCTCAACCGTCTTGAATTGTACGGTTCCCAGGGCAGTATTCTGGCGGAAGGCACTATCGGGCAACTGCCCGGGGGCAGTATGACGGCGCGTCTCGAGGAGAGCGATGCGGGCTATGCCGCGCAACAGGAGCGCACGGGAGACGGCGGCATGGTGATCGCGCCGCCTCCGGTGAATATGTACTGCGCCGAAGTGGAAGCCTTCGCGCGCGCCGTGCAGGACAACACCGAGCCGCCAATCAGCGGTAAAGATGGTCTTCGGAGCCAGGCATTGCTCACCGCCTGCTACGAAAGCGCAAGAACGGGAACGCGTATAAAGATACAGTAACAAAGGACTTGCGCCAGTCAGAGGGCGTAATCGTCTTTGCAAGCGCGTTTGGCCACAGCGTTGCTTTTTTTGTGCGCGCCGACCAGTTTATACTAAACGACAATGAAACAGTAAAGCGCATCTGTTCAGATGCCCAACAAACACAGGAGAAACTCATGACTTTTAGAATGACGGCGATTCTGTTCGGAACACTTTTGTTGAACGCGGTTTTCACAGCAAACGCTACGGACCCTTATTTGCTGGGTCCGGAGGCGCGACAATGGACGCCGGTGCGCGACGAAGTATATTTGCAGGAATTTGGCGAGCAGTTTCAAACAGATACGCCGGTGTTGACGGCGGCGGTATTTGAGGGTACGGCTTATGTAAGTCTGGGGGACGGCGTCTACGAAGTAACCGACGCCGGGCTTCACCTCCTGGATGGTTCCTCGGAAGACATACATCGGCTTCGCGTACTGGACGGCGCGCTGTGGGGCATGGCCGACAACGGCCTGTACCGCTATACTGACGGGATGTTGGAACAGCTCAGTGGCGACGCGTTTGTGGACGTGTGCATGGTGCAGGGGGTAACCTACGCGGCCACGCGCGACGATGTGTTTCGGTACGTAAACGGAGCGTTGATTAATGTGGAACCGGACATTGGATTCCGGTCAACGAATATTACCAAGCATCTGGAAGACGGCTCTCATATACGCGTGCAGGACGACGACGGTCGCGAGGTGCGGTGGCGTCCCGAGCGCATTGGGCCTGTGGCGCGGATTGCGCCCTATAGCGAGACCTTGTATGTGCTGCAGGAGAATGGGATGGTATTGCTGGATAATGAGACCATTGATCCCCGGGTCGCCGAATGGGGGTTGCCGCCCTCGCGAACCATGCGCGACATGCTCTCGCTGGGCAACCGGCTGCTCATCGCCACGGACAGGGGCGTGGCAGTGCTGCGCGGCATGGCCATGACCACGCTGGACGGCAAATCGGGCTTGCCCTATGAGGACACCACCTCTCTGGCCAGGGGCTTCGATGACGACCTGTGGATCGGCACAACCCGGGGCGCGGTGCGCAAGGTGAATGCTGACGAGTTCCATTATTTCGCGGGTCGGCGTTGGTTGCCGGACGATCAGGTAAACGACATTGCCGCGGGCGACAATGTGGTCTATATCGCAACCGACGGCGGTCTCGGCGTCATTCGCTATGAGCCGTATACGCTGCGCAAGAAGGCGGCTTATTATGAGCGGGAACTCGATGAACTGGGCCATACGCGGATGGGGTTTGTACATAACCTTTCGCGCACCGGCGACGGCGAATGGATTCGCTCGATCAGCGACAACGACGGCACGGCTGCCGCCTTTTATCTCACGCCCATGATTTATAAGTACGCTGTTACCGGCGACGAAGAGGCGTGGGAAAAAGCGGTGGACGCGTTCAACGCGCTGGTCTGGCTCGAGGAGGTTACGCCTATTTCCGGTTTCCCCGCGCGCGCCATCTGGTCTATTGAAGGCGACGCCGGCACAAAATCCACCAGCGGCTCGGGCGGGTTGCCCGCGCGGTGGGTTCCCACCGAGTGCGGCAATTTCGAATGGAAAGGCGATACATCGAGCGACGAGGTGAGTGTACATTATTTTGCGATGGACGTATTTCATACGCTTGCGCCCGAGGGCCCCGAGAAAGAGCGCGCCGCTGAGCATATCGAACGCATGACGCGTCATATTGTTGAGAACGGCTGGAAACTGCGCGACGTGGGCGGTGAACTGACCCGGTGGGGCCGTTGGGACCCCGAATACCTGCAACGCCCTTATGGCATGTATGCGCGCGGCCTTAATGGCATGGAGGCGCAATCGTATGTACACACCGCCATTGGCGTACTTGACGACGACTATTATCGCAACGCGCTTCAACAACTCATTGACTGGCGCTATCACGAGCACACGGTGCGACAGAAGATTACGTTCCCGCCGGACTATATCACCACCTGGGACGACCGTCTCGCTTTTCTCGCCTATTACCCCCTGATCAAATACGCGGAACAGGACTGGTTGCGCGCGTTGTACCTGCGCAGTCTCGAACGCAGCTGGGAAATCAAGCGCATGGAGAAGCATCCCTGGTTCAATTTCCTGTATGGGATCATGACCGGCAACGAATGCGAAGCGGAGGAAGGCGTACAGTTGCTGCGCGAATGGCCGATGGACATGGTCATTTATGACTACGCCAATTCGCATCGGGCGGACTTGTATCCCGAGCCGGGGTATGTGCCCTACGCTGTCGGCCCGCGCACATCCTCGCCCAAACAGATTTCGCCGCGCGAGTCAGAGCCCAAACGTCCCGGCAGTATGCTCCAACTCGACGGCGGTTCCGGCGGCAGGCGCATTACACCGCCGACATTCTGGCTGGATAATTACTGGATGGGCCGCTATTATGGCTTTATTGAAGCGCCGGAAACGGATGATCCTGCTTTGACGACCATTGACGAGCGTCCAGTGGTACAGCGCGGGGCTGCGCCCTATGACGGGCCGCCACGACCCTTTTAGCCTGTTCCCGACCAACAAAAAATTGGCATGATGGTTCCGTCGGCGTCGCCGATGCCGACGGTCCATAGGGATAAGTGCTTTCCGAGGCCTGTCGCTGTCAATAGTGTGATATGAACCGTCGTGCGTTTGACATGATCTCCCGAACAGCGTAGAATCTGTAACTGTATCGCGCTGCATTTGTATTATGAGCGTGCGTCAGAAACACTTTTAGACAATGATTATCATCAGGAGTTTTTTCATGAAACATGTACAGCCTATTTCGAGGCAATGCCCCCAAAAGGCGCAAGTGACCGCCGGCGTTATTTTCACGGCACTGAGCCAAATATTACAGGTCGTTGGCAGTATGTTGATCGAAAAGCAGGAACTGACCATGGACCCATACGATTATTAGCGCTGCTTGCGGGCAAGACGCTACAAGTTGGCGGTTCCACGGAAAGCGTGAATTATCGGTGGGTTGTCAGACAGTGTCGGACGCAGTTGGACGGTGTCTGACGATGTCTGATAATGCCAGGTCGCATTTTTCGATTATTGGAGCGCCGACAGGCGCACACGCTACTTCCCCTTCTGATGGCGTGTTGCGTAGTCGGGCGTCCTGTCTACAGTAGCGCTGCGAGCGCCGTTTTGGGAATCATCCATACGCGCACCCGTTCACGTCGCCAGGTGTATGACGCCGCGACGCCATTTTTTGTTTGTATAAGCGCGGGGTAGGAGTATTCGTGGCGCGTGTCAATGGGGTCGTCCTCGAGGTGGGCAATCACATCCCAAGTGTCGCCGTTATCATGGGATACGGCGAGGGACAATGGTGTGCGGGGGCCCCAGTTCATGCCGACCGGGTTCAGCAACAGAAGCAGCCGTCCATCTTCGAGCAATAATGCGTCTAAACTGCTGTTGTTGTTGGGCAGGCCGCTGTCGTAAACAGGGGTCCATGTGACGCCGTAATCGCTGGAATCAACACGCCATGCGCGTCCCGCCGACGTGCGCAACAATCCATGTATTTGTCCGGGCGTCGATTCCCAGAATGTTGGCTGGATGGCGCCGCGTCCCCGGAACTGTTGTCTGTCTATCTCGAAGTCAGCGGAACGTTGCCAGGTCTGCCCGCGGTCTGTGGAGCGGTCGGCGAAGGCTTCCCAGCGCTGGTATTCCGTTGACGCGCCCGCCAGCCAGGAACCGTCCGACAGGATGATGGGTTTGTTTTTTACGGGGCCGCGTCCGCCTTCGTCGCCCGGTACCAGTTCAGTGGGTTCCGTCCATGTTTCGCCGTGGTCGTCGGAACGCATCCAGTAGGTGCGCCAATGGGAGATTTCCGGTCCCACCTTGAAAAAGAGGTATACGTCCGCCTCAGCGTCAGCGAAAAGCACCGGGTTCCAATGGGCGGTTTCGTCCACCTTGGCCGCCAGATAGGGCGGCAACCATGCGCCGTCAACACGTCGCGACATCCAGATGCCCACGTCAGGATGCTTCTCTTCTGTGCCCGCGAACCACGCGGCAATCAGCGTACCGTCCGGGGCCTGTTCGATGGTGCTTGCATGACACTGGGCGAAGGGCCGGTTGTCTTCGAATATAAAGGCCACCTCGCCGCCGGCGTCCATCACGCGTTTTTCAAATACCGCAGCGGCAAGGGCATTTTCCTGGGTAAGTGAGAGCGGGACTTCCACAGCTTCCTCCGGTCTGGATGGGGGTTGTTCAGCTGTTTCCAATGGCTTGTGCGCTGTTTCGGGTTGATGCGCGCAAGCGCTGAACAATGCAACAACTGTGACGAATAAGATGGGGAGTGAATATTTCATAAGGCCGCTCCTGTAGTTGAGTTTACGGGAAGGCAACCGGACGTCCGATTGCCCTTGTAGATTCTTTACTCTGTTATCATATTGATTACTGATAACGTACAAAGCATACGGGAGCGTTGTGGCGTGTTGCAACCTATGAGCAAGGATGCCGGGTGTGGTCTGGAAACGAAAGACATACGGACAGCAACGATAAGACATAAAAAAGCGCCTTCGACACGGTGCTGTCGAAGGCGCGGAGAGAGACTGCTACTATAGTTCAGGCTGTTTAGGCGCTGGTTAATACGCCAATAATAATTGCCATTGGGCCGTTACAGGGAGCGGTCCCATTCTCCTGGTAGCGCTGGAACGATACGTGTCCGTCCATGTACAGGACGTTGGCGCCGCCTGGAATGTGGTTGAAATAGGCGGGATTGGTTGACAAATGGTCATTCATCATATAGAGCGTGCTTTGCGCCATTGCGGATGCGCCCGGGTTGTTGATGTCGGTAATCATAAAGCGCTCGACGCCCTCGCGCAAGCGATGAATGGTGCTTCCGCCACCGTTGCCGTGGTCGTCAGGAACGCTCAGGTCGCCGTCAACACCGGGAAAGATGCCCTTTCTTTCTCCCCCATAATAGGCCAGAAGTACAAGCGGATCGGCGCTTACCAAATCTTCCAGGGCATAGCCCAATTGCGAAGGTACGACAGAACTGGGGTCTATTTCGCCCGCTTCGTCTAAAAACTCGCTCAATATACTGAGAATCTCGAAGGAGCCGATTTCCTGAATGGAATCGTTGGAATCACATTGATCAAGCGCCCAGCCAAGATAATTGTAGCTGGCGTCAATGGCGCGCGCGCATCGGCCGCCATGTCTGTGCGCAAAGCCGAAGCACCAGCTCCCATCGTCATATTGTGAATTTTCAATATTTTGTCCCAACTCCGGGTCGGAAGGACAAAAGGCGATCATGGGATCGGTCAGGTACTCCGGGTACAGCGCTGGTACAAAAGGGCCAGCATCCAGCATACCGGTCCA
>SLFT01000074.1 GCA_007124105.1 Candidatus Hydrogenedentota bacterium
CGCCTCGGTTATGCCCCGTCAGGGAACCGCTTATGGCACCGCGGCGGGCGTTATCGAGTACCTGAAAACCGATTCGATGGGGCGATTCACCATATACTTCCTGCCTGTGGGCGTACAGTCTTTTTTGATTTACCATTTGGACTATGGCACGGGACGCGCGATTGTGGAACTTGAGCCCGGAAAAACCGAGCAGATAAAGATACAACTGCCGCGTCCGGGCGCATTGACCGGTGATATTACACTGGACCGTAAACCGATAACATTCGCGAGCTTCAGAAGACGCGCCGCCGGCGCCACTGTCGATCAGACAAGGAATCTTGTATACAATTCACCCGGTCAATATGAGATTGTTTTTGCCCCGGAACCAGCAACAATTATAGCCGCCATCGAGCCCACAGCGAATGAACAATGGTTTGAGAGAAGGATGGAACTGGAAACAATTGTTACACCAGATGAACCCACCTGGCTGGATTTTAACTTCAAGACAGGACAAGGACGGATTGAGGGTGATGTACTGTTGCGGGGCGAAGTGCCGCGGTCTGTATTCATCGAACTGGTCTATAACCTGGACGACGAAGAGAACATTGAGCGCATAGTTTACGAACTTGGCTCTGTATCCTCGTTTCGTATTGACAGTCTGCCACTGGGCAATGGCGAATTCAACCTGTACGCTTCACCCCGTGCCATGAGCAAAACGGACTTCGCTTCGGCGCGCTCGTTGATGGACCGTTTCAGAAGACCCATTGAGATGACGGAAACCGTGACGGAACTGCAAATGAACGTAGCGTTATAGTATTGCGTTCCGTATTGTGTCCGCGAGCAAGAAACGGTTTCCACCTTGAGTACCTTCATATCGCCGTAAGTGTTGCTGCCGTATGTGTCCATAATTTTAATTAACAGGAATCATATATTTGTCCACGAGACTGCCCATATTCGTAGGCATAGTGCTGCTTTTCACGGTTGAAGCTGTTTCCGCTTCCCCGCGTGATGGTGAAGATGCGTTGTTTTCGGAACAGGCCAATGCGCATCACGACCATACCGTGATTTTGTTGCACGGCATGGGACGGGGGCGCGCCTCTCTCTGGTTGCTGGATACGCGTTTGCAGCGCGCTGGATACGAAACGTTGAATTTCGCCTATGCTGTGCATAGCTATCCCATTGAAGAGATTGCAGCCCAGTTATGCGCCTTTATTGCCGAGAATGTGGAAACCAGGACCTACCATCTGATCGCTCATTCGCTGGGTAATTTGATAATCCGAAGCGGTTTTGCCGTCGGCTATCCCGAAGGGCTTGGCCGCATTGTGATGCTTGCGCCGCCCAACCGCCCAACCGAGCTTGCGCGCGCATTGCGCGACAACCCGATTTACAAGTGGTTCACCAGTGAAAGTGGCTTGCAAACCACATCAGATGAGTTTTATGAAAACCTGCCTGTGCCGGATGTCGAGTTTGGCGTTATCGCCGGGAAGCGCGGGCAGGCCGTGCTCTTGCAAGAACCCAACGACGGCGTTATTACGGTGGAGAGCACCAAACTTAAGGGCATGACCGATTGGGTTGTTGTGCCCCATGCGCACACGTTTATTATGAACAGTCGCGACGTTGCGCGTTTGTGTATTTCTTTTATTGAAACCGGCGCGTTCGTCCAACTACGTGATGAGGCGGATGACATCCATGCGGTCGTGAACGACGCGGATGATACCAACATAGATAAACAGCTGGGAGAATAATCGGTTTATGAAAATACTCATTATGGGCGCGGGCGCCATGGGCACTGCCGTGGGTGGATTCATGGCGCGCGCGGGACATGATGTTGTTCTTATCGGACGAGAGGCGCATGTTAATGCGATACGTTCACGCGGCCTTCATATCACCGGCATCTGGGGCGAACATCAGCTGGGGCCAATACCCGCGTTTACCACGCTTGCCGAAATGCCGGAGAAGACTTTTGACTTGGTACTGGTGGCTGTCAAATCCTATGACACCAGAGATGCCGTGTGCCTGCTCGAACCACATCTGGCCCCCACCACGCTGCTTTGCGCGTACCAAAACGGACTGGGCAACGCGGAAATATTAGCCGAGACCGTCGGTTGGGAGCGCGTACTGGGCGCGCGCGTTATTTTTGGCGCGCGAATCAACCAGCCGGGTGAAGTGGAGATTACGGTGATAGCCGAACCTACGGCAATCGGCGCCTATCACAATGCCGTATCCGAAACGAGGGCGCGCGCTGTTGCCGAAGCCATGAACGAAGCAGGCGTCCCCACAGTTTATACAGACCAGATACAAACCATTTTATGGAGCAAAGTCGCCTATAACTGCGCATTAAACCCATTGTCCGCGCTGCTGGACGTGCCCTACGGGGAACTTGCGAAACAGGCTCACACCCGCAAGATGATGGCGGACATCATTCATGAACTCTACACTGTGGGCGCGGCCATGCGTATTGCGCTTGCGCCTGACACGGCTGAGGCTTACCTGGAACGCTTCTATGACAAACTGCTTCCGCCCACAGCGGCGCATTACGCGAGTATGCGCGAAGACCTGAAAAAGGGGCGACGCACGGAAATTGACGCGCTCAACGGTCGCATCGCGCAACTGGGCCACGAGCATGATATCCTTTGTCCTGCCAACGCGCTGCTTACCGCCTTGGTCCACGCCAGGGAGAAAGAGGTTGGCGGCCAATAAGACCGGTATGCATTGGGCGTGAACGTTTACGCCCAGACAATCAATCCCATCTCATGTTCATGGGCAAGGTCAGGATGACTGGGCAATACCCTGACGGTGCATCCCAATTGTCCCGTGTGGTCGCAAGGCGCTGTACCCTTGAATTTATATGCCCCCTTGCCGCTTTCTTCCACGCATTCCATGAGAGTTCGTTTCCCTTTAGGCAGCGCGCCCATAGCGTCTAAATCGCCATGGAATATCTCCACTTTCACATCGTCGCTTTTTAAATTTGCCAGTTGAATAGTGGCTGTTATTTCCACGGAATCGCCAAATTCCAGCCCCTCTGTCTTGCCGCTGTCCAGGGATATAACGCGCACGTCTGACCAGTGAGCGCGCACCCACGACTTCCATTTGGCCAGTTCATAGGCCGGTTTGCGATTGTCTTCAAAGAGCCTGTGACGTCGTTTACAGCAGGGCACATAAAAGCGATCGGCATATTCAAGGACCATACGATATGTATTAAACATGGGCGCAATGGTTCGGATAGCTGTTTTCATGCACGCGATCCATTCACGGGGCAGACCGTCGCGCCCGCGATTGTAGAACATGGGCGCGACTTCGTTCTCAAGAATCTCGTACAGCGCCTCACTCTCAACCAAGTCCTGTTCCTCCGGGTCGTCATAGGACTCGCCCTTGCCGATGCTCCACCCATTCTCGCCCAACGTCTCCGCCTCACACCACCAACCGTCGGGAATACTGATATTGAGCGCGCCGTTTGCCGCCGCCTTCATGCCGCTGGTGCCGCTCGCCTCCATGGGACGTCGCGGCGTGTTCAACCAGCAGTCCACCCCTTGCAACATGTACCGCGCAACATTGATGTCGTAATCTTCAATAAAAATGATGTGGTTGCGCAGCGCAGGTTCATGGGCAAAGTGAATGATCTGCCGGATCAATGCCTTGGAGTCTGTATCCTGTGGATGCGCCTTGCCTGCGATAATCAGCTGCACAGGCATTGCCGGGTTCAACAGTATTCTACGCAGGCGCTCGGGATTCTTGAAAAGAAGCGTTCCCCGTTTATAGGTGGCAAAGCGGCGCGCAAACCCAATGGTTAATACCTCGCTATCCAGCAATTCGCCTGCCGCACGTATCTCCGCGCTCGGCGCGCCGCGATTCTCCATCTGCTGTACCAGTCTTCGCCGCGCAAAATTCACCAGGCGTTCGCGCCGACGTCCATGCGTTCGAAACAGTTCCGTGTCGGGCACCGTATCTACACGGTGCCAAACGCTCTGGTCGTGAGGGGTGGCCACCCAGTCTGGCCCGAGGTATCTATCGTAGAGACTTGCCAAATCACGTGATATCCATGACGGAATATGTACGCCGTTAGTAACCGAGGTTATCGGCAACTCGTCTTCGGGAGTGCCTTTCCATACCCGCGCCCACATGTTGCGCGCCACTTCGCCGTGCAGTTTGCTGACGCCGTTACATGCAGAAGACAATTTCAACGCGAGTACAGTCATACAGAACGGTTCACGATTGTCGTTGGGGTCCTGGCGTCCGAGGAGCAGCACATCATTTATGGAAATGTTCAACGCCTCACAGTAATCCTTAAAGTAGACAGTAATCATTTCGGGTTCAAATATATCGTTGCCGGCAGGAACCGGCGTGTGCGTCGTAAATACACTGCCCACTTTTACCACTTCCTTCGCTTCGTTGAACGATATTCCATCGCGATCAATAAGATCCTTGATCCGTTCCAGGGTCATGAAAGCGGCATGCCCCTCGTTGATGTGATATACCGTGGGGTGTAATCCAAGGGCTTTGAGCGCAATCACACCGCCCATGCCCAGCATGATCTCCTGCTTGATCCGCGTTTCCCTGTCGCCGCCGTATAACTGGCCTGTGATGGTGCGGTCGCTGTGGCTGTTGTCCTCGTGGTCGCAATCCAGCAGATACAAGGCCACGCGGCCCACCTGACACCGCCAGATAAATGCTTTCACTGTGCGGCCTGGATACGGCACTTCTATCTCGAGGGGGGCGCCCGCATCGTCGCGCATCATCACGATGGGAATGTTGTGAAAATCGTTTTTTGGATACAATTCCTGTTGCCAGCCATCCGCGTTCATGTATTGCCGAAAATAGCCTTCCCGATACAGCAATCCAAGACCCACCAACGGAACGCCAAGATCGCTGGCCGCTTTCAGATGGTCTCCGGCCAACACACCCAGACCGCCGGAATAGATATTGATGGATTCCTGGATGCCGAATTCGGCTGATAAATAGGCGATCAACAAATCATCGGGCGCATCGGCATGACGGTCCTGCCATTCGCCATCGGCCATGTACGTGTCCAGGCGATCCGAAACACGATCGAGGTGGGCCAGGAAACTGCCGCTTTCGGACAGTTTCTTCAGTCGTTCCTGACTCAACTCGCCAAGCAGGCGACGCGGGTTCTGGCCGGTCTCTATCCATAAATCCCTGTCCATGCGGAAAAACAGTTCGATAGCATCCGGTTCCCAGCTCCACCACAGGTTGTTCGCAATATCATTTAAGCGAGCAATACGCTCCGGGAGTTTGGGAATCACGGTATATTTGATGATGTGTGCCATAAAAGGCTTCCTTTTCTTTGTTTTCAGCTGTTTCGGGTCTTTGTCAAAAGGTGGGCTTTGGCCCTGACCGCCAGCACATACGATAACAGGAACGCCTTTTACTATACAAATTCATAGCGCGTATACGAAGGGAAAATAGTGGAACAAAATAAGGAGAAGATGACGCAACATGATTACAAAATAGATGATAGCATTTTCATATTCTTCAGCAGTTGCCACGCAATGACGGCAGGCTGTCGCTATCCTTGTCCTGCATATTACAGCAATAACATGACGTCCCCGTAGGAATAGAACCGGAATCGTTCTTGAATCGCCCGCTCATACGCGGCCATCACAAGTTCGTGACCGGCAAAGGCGCATACCAGTGCCAACAGACTTGACCTGGGCAGGTGAAAGTTTGTTTGTAACGCATCCACGGCCTGAAATGCATAAGGCGGGTAGATATATAAATTGGTCAGGCCGCTGCCTGCGCGATATCTCATATCGGCATACTGGGTCTCCAGTACTCGTGTGCAGGTGGTGCCTACCGCCACGACGCGCCCGCCTTGAGCGCGAACAGTGTTCAGCGCGTCGGCTGTCTTTTCGGATAGTTCAAAGGCCTCACTGTCCACCACATGCGCCGCCAGCGTATCCGTCGTAATCGGTTTGAACGTGCCGTACCCCACATGAAGGGTCAGGAACTGGCGGTCTATTCCCTTTTGGTCAAGGGCTTCGAAAACCGCCTCTGTAAGATGAAGCCCCGCCGTTGGCGCAGCGACCGCACCGTCACGCGCGGCAAAAATGGTCTGATAGCGCTCTGCGTCTACGCTCTCCGGCGTTGTTCGCTTTATGTAAGGCGGCAGTGGAATCACGCCCGCTTTTTCCAGGTGTTCGATTACGTCAGGGACATTGAAGCGTACACATCTACGCCCGTCAGCGTACGCCGCGTCAACAACAGCGGCGAGTCCCGCATCGAACAGTACACGGCTGCCGGGCTTTATCCGGGCTGACGGACGCACCAGCGACAGCCAGCAGCCGGGCGCGGTCTCGCGTAGCAGGAATACCTCGACCTGGCCGCCGGTTTCCTTGCGTCCATGTAACCGCGCGCGAATCACCCGGGTGTTATTGAGCACCATGCAATCCCCCGTGCGCAAGTAGTTGTGGATATTCCGGTATACATCTATTTCGATGGCGCCTGAATCGCGATGCACCACCATCAACCGCGACGCGTCGCGGTTTTCGCGCGGGTGCTGAGCAATGAGTTCATCGGGGAGAGTATAATGTAGTGATTCTGTTTTCATAAAAGCGTTTTAACTGTGGCGATCGGAATGAAGAGGAGGCTAACCCGCATATCTCACCACGCTATGGCGGGGATAAGATTCGCAGGCTGACGACGAAACCTGGTGACATATCCAGGTTAAACACGCCTATTATACATGCCGACTTAAACATGAGCAATATCCCCATTAGTAGCTTATCGGTCGTCCTCTATCATTAACACAAAGAGGTGAATGGACAATAGCACTGCCACTACCGTCATTGCGAGCCGACACCCCTCGGCGGGGATTTTCTTCAAAGAAACAGCGTGCTCCAAAG